>DASZKM010000055.1:0-7485 GCA_035947055.1 Actinomycetota bacterium | reverse complement strand
TGACACGACCGGTACGACGAGTGCCGCCAGCACAAGCGTACGCCTCAGCAGAGAGATCGCGTTCCGATCAGGCTGGTTCATTGGCCTACGCCTCGCGGTCGGGCCGGATCGGTCCTTCGGTTTCCGAGCCGTCCTCGGGTGTTGGTTCCCGTTCCGCTGCCGGTTCCGGCGGAGGCATGAACTCGGTGGTCCGCTCACCGGGAGGACCCATCGCTCCGGGCAGCGCGGTTCGCTCCTCACCTTCGCCCGCCGCGCCGAGGCCGGCCATCTCCGGCTCTGGCTCCGGCTCGGGCTCGGGCTTCAGGCCGTATCGCGTCAGGAAGAACACGGCCCAGGCGATGGCGGCGATCGCCGCCCACTGACTCCCCGTCAGCCCGAACCACGTCTTGTCCACCCGAAGGAAGTCGGTGACCACCCGCCCGGTGCCGTAAAAGAACGCGAAGCTCGCGATCATCGCGCCCTCGCGGCGGGGGTTCCGATTCAGCCAGAACAGGAACGCGAACAGCGCTCCGGCGATCAGGAAGTCGTACAGCGCGGTCTGGTGCACGCCGGCGCCTTCGGCGATACGGCTCGCGCACTGCAGCGCGCCGTCCGGCGGCTGGGTGCACAGGATGGCTCCGTCACGGGCGATGCTCTCGGCCACGTTCCCGCTGAGATCGGCGACCCAGACGCCCGAGCCCGGCGCCTGCTCGAACCACGGCCCCGGCAGGTTCCCGCCGCGGTAGGCCCACCCGAGAACGAAGTCCGTGGGCTTTCCCAGGTGGTCGCCGATCACCAGGTCGCCGATGCGGCCCACGAAGATGCCGAAGGCCAGCCCCAGCGCCGCCGAGTCCATGACCCGGAGCAGCGGATAGCCGTATCGGCGCATGAACGGGTAGGCCACCAGGATGGCGCCGGTGATCCCGCCGATCAGCGAGATGCCGCCGCGCCAGATGGCCACCATGTCGCCGATGGAGTCGAACTCCTCCAGGTGTCCGATGACGTAGAAGAATCGCGCCCCGAGGATCGCTCCGATCAGCGCGGCAAGGAGGATCGTCCCGACGTTGTCCTCGGAGAGCCCGCGCTTCCTCCCCTCGCGAAGCATCCACCACGACCCCGCCAGGTAACCGACGGCGATCCCCAGGCCGTGAGGAGAGACGGAGAGCGGACCGAGGCGCAGGCGGTCGAGCACGGGCCAGCCGATGACGGCCAGGAATTCCACGGAGCCGGAGTCTAGTGGAGAGCGCCCGCGAGGAACGCGTTTGGTGGAGAGGGCGCCCCGTTCAGTCGAGCACGCGCGGTGAAACCGTCCGAGACCACACACCGGCAAGGGCCCGGGCGATGAGCAGCCCGCCGGCGACATCCGATGGGTAATGGACGCCGAGGTACACACGCGACGCCCCCACGACTCCGGACAGCGCGGCCAGCGAGCCGCGCTGAGACCGCGTTACGCCAAGGTCGCGACCGGCCACCAGCACGAAGGTCAGCAGCACGGCGGGATGGCTGCTGGGCCACGACGCTCCCCGTGGTTTTCCGATCAGCAGCCGGTTCGGTTCGCCGGTCTCGTACGGACGGAGGCGTCTGAACATCCGCTTGAGGCCCTGTCCGGCCAGCCACATCGCCGCGGCGGCGGCCATTGCATCACCGGCCTGGCGCCGCTTCCCGCGCGCCGCGAGCACGGCCGCCGCGGTAGCCGACGCCCAGATCGACCCGAGCTCCGTGACGGCCTTGAACGCGCGGTCGAGTGCGGGGGTGTGCACGCCCCCGTTGAACCAGGCGAACAGGCGGTCGTCGAGAGCACGTCCCCGTCCCCCGGCGGTCAAGGCGGCCAGGGCGAACGCCGCTCCGGCCAGCAGGGCTTCGCGATTCGTTCTCTGCAGGGTTGGCATGGCGGTGGCCCCCCGGGTGAAGCCGGGGCATCATGCTACGCGAGCCTCGTGGACGAGCAGCGAACGACGCCGGAGCCGGAGATCCGCGACCGGCGCAGGGGGATCGTCAAGGTCGTGGTCGGCCTGGTCCTGGTGGTCCTGTTCGTGGTGTTCGTGACGCAGAATGCCAACGAGGTCGAGGTCAACCTGGTCTTCGTGGAGGCCAGCATCCCGCTGATCTGGGTGTTCCTGGGATGCGCGCTGATCGGCGGCATCGTGGCGTTGCTCCTCGGCCGGCCCGGGCGACGGGCCTCCCGCAAGTACATCCGGGAGCTGGAGCGCCGGCTCGGAGACCGGGATTAGCCCTCTTCGACCTGCTGCTTCTGGGCCCGAAGCCCCCGGCGGAGGATCTGGCTGCCGCCCAGGAGCTTGAACACCCTGGCGATCGCTTCCCCCAGCGGACCACCCTTCAGCCGGTATTCGACCTCGTGCTCCAGCCGGGCCCGGCGGCTGCCGGCCCGGTGCACCCACGTGCGGACGGTGGCGTCCACGGGGCCGTGCAACCGCACCTGGGCGTACTTCGGTGGGTCCAGCTCCACCACCTCGGCGTCGACGTGGAACCGCAGGCCCATCGCTCCGATCTCGGTCGTGTACCGGCTGCCGCGTGCCAACCCGTTCTCGGGAGCGCCGGTCACCGTCCGAACGTGGCGGTTCCACCGCGGGAGGTTCCGTGGGTTGGCCACGACCTCCCATACCTCTTCGGGGGAGGCCTCCACCATCGTCCACAGGTGGACACGGCTCACGGGCGGCCCACGGTACCGCTCGCCCACCCCCGCCACCAAACCGCCGTGTCCGGGCGGAGGTGCACACCTCTTTCGGTGATGTGGGCATCGCCCCGAAGGAGCACCCCCGACATGTGGGCGGCCCGCCACCGCGAGGCTCGGTCCACGACCAGCCCCGCCCGGGTCGACGTTCCCGCTTCGGCCAGGGCCAGTACCGGCTCGTTCACCACGGCCAGGAAACCGTCGCCGTCGCGGGCCCAGGTCGCCGGGAGCACGACGGGACCGCGTGGGCCCGCCAAGCCGATCACGCCCTCACCCTGTGGTCCAAGCAACGCGCGCATGTCGTCGGGGATCTGCGCTTCGTCCAATGGAGCGGCGTGACGGGTCACGGCCGTGGGATGCGGCTTCGTACGCCCCGGAGGGTCTTCGCCCCATCTCCCCCATCGATCCCGGATGCCGCTCCCGTCGAGGACTGCCCCGTCGTCCAGGTTCACCGAGAAGATCACCCGAGCCGGCGGGGTCCAGGCTAGCGGGACCCGCGTCACGTCACGGGCGTAGCCGGCGAAGAAGCGGGCGTTCTTCCGGCTGAACCGCAGTGAGGCGAGCGTCAGCGACGGAGCCCGGAACACGGACGCCGGCCACGTTCCGGGTTGAAGGGCGTCGTACTGGCTGACCGCACCGCGGAACGCCACCGCGCGCTCGCCCAGCCGAACCAATCCGCCGGCCACGGGATCCGACCGCCATCGCCGGGCCTTGGTCGTCCTCCGGCCGGTCGTCCCCCACACCCGTCCGCGCTCCAGGACGAAGACCACCGGGGTGACGTGGGGCCCCAGCGACGACGGCGCACCGAGGTAACACAGCGTCCCTCGGTCGAGAATCTCGCGCGCCTCGACCGGCAGATCACGCACGGCCGGAACGAGGAACGGGGGGCCGGAGGATCATCAACGCGGTCCACACCACGTGACATGCGAGTGGCGCGGCGACGCCGCCCGTCAAGGACGCCAGCGCCGTCCACACGCCGCCGCCCACCGCGGCAGCGAGGACGATGGGAATGCTTCCGCTGAACGCGTTGGCGGCGACGTACGCGAACCAGGCGATGACCGGGACGATGGGCCATCCCGCCAGGCTCCGCGCCAGGACGTCAAGCACCACCCCGCGCCACAGCAGCTCCTCTCCCGGGGCCACCAACAACAGCGAGATGCCGAGGGCAGCGCCCAGCGAGAGTCCCCGTCGCTGGTCGTACACGGCGTCGGTGTGGCGAGCGAGGGGCGGCCACCTCACGGCGACCGCCATGAACGCGGCAGTTGCCACATACAGGAGCACGCCGGCGCCGAGACCGAGGAGAAGGGCCAGGGGAACGGAGAAGCCGCCCCTCGCCGCTTGCACCGCCGGCAACGACAGGATCCCCAAGACGCCCAGCGTCGGACCCATCGCCATCCACACCGAGGCCAGCCCGGCGCGAACCACCACCCACGCGGCAGCCACGGCGACAGGCCCGGCCACCGCGAGCACATCGGCCAGGCGGTCCATCTACGCGGAGAAGCCGACCTTCGCGGCCAGCTCCGCGGTGAACGCGGTGATCACGGCCAGGTAGAAGAACCCGGTGGCCGCCTGCACGGATCGAGGCCGCGCGTCCTTCAACGTCGCCCGGATGAGGAAGGCGATCAGCGCGGTGCAGGCCACCATGCCAAGCGCCAGCCAGGCCGGGAGCCCGGAGATCCCCAGGAGCGGGTTGAACCCAGCGGCCAGCTCCCCTCCCGACGCCGGAAGGACCAGGAGAGCAACGGCGGCGGCTTCCAGGATCACTGCCCCGATCAGCAACCCGGCGAACCGCCGGATGTGATCGTGAGCGAGGCGGCGATCCACCAGGTACCAGTGGCCCAGCAGGAGACCATCGGTGACCGCGCCCATGAAGGCGGCGCCGGCGGCCAGCTGCAGGACGGCCGGCCCGAACGATGAGCCGCTGGTCGTGGCGAACGCGGCCAGCGCGCCGGCGGCGACGGGCACGGCCAGGGATCCGGACACGAGCGCCGGTCCATCGATGCGCAGAACCAGGGCGGCCAGGGAGAGCGCGAGCAACACGGAACACGCTGCCAGCAGGAGCACCCCGAACCGGGCACCGTCATCGCCGGGCTCCACCGACGCCGAGGCGGCCAGCGTGGACAGCAGGGCGCATCCCAGGACCACCGCTTCGGTGAGCACGAAGAACCCCCGCTTCACTCGCCCCCACAGCCGTCCCAGCCACAGCAGCGCGGCACCGCCGGCCACGGTTTCGGCCAGCACGAGCGCGACGGTGGCGGAGGGTCCTTCCACGAAGGTGAGCGGGCGATAGCCTACCGGCCGTGCGGAGGCCGACGTGATCCGGCCGGGCCTCACCGCAACCGTTCAGGAAACGGTGAGCGAGGAGATGACCGCCGAGCGACTGGGCTCGGGGGACGTTCCGGTACTGGGAACCCCCGCGCTGGTGGCCCTGGTGGAAGCGGCGGCGGTGGCCGCGGTTGCCGAGTCGCTGGAGCAGGGCATGACATCGGTAGGCGCCCGGATCGAGCTCGACCATGTGGCACCGACCGCCGTGGGTGCATCCCTGAACGCCACGGCCGAGCTGCGACAGGTGGACGGCCGTACGCTGCACTTCTCGTTCGAGGTCAGTGACCCTGCCGGGCCCATGGCCCGCGGAACCCACGTACGCGTGGTGGTGGAGCGCGAGGCGTTCCTCGCTAGAGCCACACAGCGGACGTGATGCGGTTTTCGGCAGGATTCCTCAGCCTCCCCAGCGAACCCTTCACCTGACGAGGGAGCCTCAATCCCATGCTGCCCACCGCCCGCCACCTGGATAACGCCCCCGCCGTTCGGCGCCGGGTCATTCGGACGCTCGCTACAACTCTGCTCGTCCTGACGGCGGTCCCCTCCCTGGCGAGCGAATCCGCGTCCTCTCCGGACCACGCGGAGACCAGGTTTCCGCCGGGCGTGGTTGTTGCCTCATCGTCTGATACCTCTCCCAGCCAGAGCGCTCCGGATCCCGGCCGCCTCTCCGTCCTGGGAGCGATCGAGCCCTCCGACCCGCGGACGTACCTGGACGCGGTCCGTGCCTCCATCTCGAAGGCGACCGGGTTGAGCCTCCCCGACCTGCGGCCACAGCACTCGCGGACCCGGGAGGACGTGTGGCGCATACCGGGTCTGCGCGGGCCCGCCGATGAGGAACTCGTCGAGCCCGAACCCCCACCGCCGCCCCCACCCGAGCCCGCGGGGACGCGGTCCTATCCCTCGCCCGGCGGCGACCTGACCGGCGACGGAACGAGCGACGTGCTGGTGTTCGAGATCACGCTCCCCGAGGAAACGCTCACCCTTCGCGCGCTGAGCGGCTCCGATGGCGCGGAGCTGTGGAGCCGGTCCCTCGCCTGGGGCGCCGATGCCATCGGCTATCCGCTGGGCAACGATCTGAATGGAGATGGCATCGATGATCTCCTCGTCTACTCGCTGGAGATAACTTCCGAGACCCAGTTCGAGGACTGCACCGGAGGTTGCCGGTACGAGTATGACGCCACCTACGTCTGGCACGTGGGCCTCCGGTCAGGGGCCGACGGAGCTCGCCTGTGGTCGAGGTCCTATCCGGGCCACGTCGCCTACCGGTCCCGGACGGTGGGCAGCACCTACACGGAAACGATCCGGTCGTCGAACTACAACGTGTTCGCCTACTCGTCTGGGGACCACGACCGGGACGGCGGGAACGACGTCGTGGTTTCCGGCCTGGACGTCGACTACGACATCGAGGAGCGGTGGGCATACCCCCAACACACCGGCTCATGGCGGTTCCGCAGCGCGACCAGGACCGAGGTCCTTCGCGGGAGCGACGGAAGTCTCCTCGCCGAACACGAGGCGGAACGTGCTCCTCGCCTCGCGTATATCCACGACGTCGGTGACCTGGTGGGAGGTCCCGCACCCGACCTGCTCTTCGAGAACGTGCTCATCCCCGACGGCACCTACAACTGCCTCGACGCCATCTTTGCTCGAGCATGCCCCGATCCACCGGAGCCCACGCCCGTGGAGCTCGAGGTTGTCGATGGCCAGACGCTAGCCCCCGCGTGGCGGACCAGGATGGAGGGTGTCACCGAGGCCTTCACGGAACCGCTCCACGCCGACCTCTCGGGAGACGGTCGCGATGACATCCTGCTGTACACCTTCACCGATAGGCCGATGCCGTTCGGGCTTCGCCTCGTCTCCGGGGGGGATGGCCGGGTGATGTGGGACCGGTTGCAGCAGATCGACATCGGGTTCTGGGAGACTGCCATGCTGGTCGGACCCTTCGGCGGCGGGCCGGGGAACGATCTGCTGCTAGGTCGGATCCTCAGACCGCATTTCTCGGAGCACTACTTGGGGCTGCGGCAGGGGAAGGTCGGACTGGCCCGGGTGGAAGGTGCCACCGGGTTGACGATCTTCGAGACCGTCCGTCACCTGGACACCGTGTCTTCGGGGAGCCAGTTCTACGACATCCTCACGTATGCCTGGGGGGGCGGAGACACGGATGGAGACGGCACGGGCGACGTCTACATAGGGGCCTTGGGCATCGGATACGAGCCGCGCCCGAACGTGAAGGAGGCAGGCTCATCGACCCTGGTCGAGTCGGGACGGACGGGTGCGATCCTCCACCAGCGTCGCGGACCGAGCGCGTTCACGCTGTGGCCCGGGCCCGACCTCGACGGCGACGGGCGGGATGATGGCCTGACGTGGACCTATCCCGTCCAGAAGGGCGGCGAACACAAGGTGACCGTGCACACCGTCTCCCCGAGCGTCGATCTGTGGCAGCGGGCCTTCACGTATGCGGAGCCTTTTTCGATCTGGGACATCTTCATTCTCTT
>DASZKM010000054.1:0-12557 GCA_035947055.1 Actinomycetota bacterium | reverse complement strand
CACCGATTCGACCTCCGCGGTAAGTAGCTCGTCGGAGGGGGGCCGGTCGTCGATGAGCAGCGAGGGAGGCGTTCCCTCGTCCATCGAGAACCGGAGCCCACGGGCCACCTCCGCCAGCGCCTGTTCATCGGTCGGGTCAATCCCCCGCCGAAGGGTCTCGGCGGCCACCGCCCGGTACATGGCGCCGGTGTTGAGGTACGGCAGGCCCAGCCGGACGGCCAGCCTGCGGGCCAGCGTGCTCTTTCCCGCTCCCGCTGGGCCGTCGATGGCGATCACCCGGGCCCGCCCCTCTCTCACGTCTTCAGCAGCTTCCGTACCTCGGCCGGCTCCAGCTCCCGGACCTCACCCGGCCCCAGGCGACCCAGTCGGATCGGTCCCACCCGGACGCGGACCAGACGCCGGACCGGGAGGCCCACCGCTTCGAGCATCCGGCGAACCTCTCGCTTACGTCCTTCGGTCATCACCAGGCGGACCGCGGCCCGTCCCCGGGAGGCCGCCACCCGACGGACCGACCGGGGCCTGGCCGGTCCGTCCTCCAGCCGCACGCCTCGGGCCAGGTGGGCGATGGCCCGGTCTCCCGGATCGCCCTCCACCTCGGCCAGGTACTCCTTCTCCACTTCGTACCGGGGATGCATCAGCCGGTTGGCCAGCTCGCCGTCGTTCGTCAGGAGCAGGAGACCTTCGGTGTCCCGGTCCAGACGTCCCACCGGAAACACCCGGGGGCCCGGCGGGTAGTACCGCGACACGTCAGGGCGGCGGCCTGGGTCCCGGGCCGTGGTCACCACCCCCGCGGGCTTGTGCAGCGCGAAGTACCGGAGGCCGGGATCGAGCGGCACTCGCCCGCCGTCGACTTCCACTCGATCGCGCGCGGGATCGACGCGGTCGCCCAGCTCCGCCACCCGGCCGTTCACCTTCACCCGGCCGTCTCGGATGAGGTCCTCACACGCCCGGCGGGAACCGAGCCCGGCGCGCGCGAGCGCCTTCTGAAGACGTTCGACCTGATCGGATGCCCCGGCCCGGTCGCCGGGATCAGCCGGGCTCGTCTGTGGTGGCCTCGTCGGCTTCGGAGTCGCCGGACGGCGGCTCGTCCTCCTGGGCCCCTCCGCTCCCGTTCGGCTCGGCATCCTCACCATGGTCGTCGGAGCCCAGCATCGGCGCCAGCGAGGGCAGGTCGGCCACCGAATCCAGCCCCAGACGCTCCAGGAACTGCGGGGTCGTGCCGTACAGGATGGGCCGGCCCGGCCCCTCTTCCCGCCCGACCTCGGCCAGCAGCCCTCGGTCGACCAGCGCGTTGAGCACGCCTTCGGACGACACCCCGCGGATGGCCGAGACCTGGTGGCGGGTCACGGGTTGCTTGTAGGCCACGATGGCCAGAGTCTCCAGCGCGGCCCGGGTCAGCCGGGTGTGTCGCGACGACAGCACGAACCGCTCCACGACTTCGGAAGCTTCCGGATGCGTGTACAGACGCCACCCGCCGGCCACGCGGCGGAGCGTCAGTCCCGAGCCGCTTTCCTCGTACTGCCGGGCCAGTTGCTCGAGCCATCCCTCGACGGCGGCCCGGTCGGCTTCCATCACCTGGGCCAGAACCGCCGACGTTAGCGGCTCGTCGGCCACGAACAGCACGGCCTCGAGATCACGCAGCTGGCGCTCCCGGGTCACCGGCTCCGCGGGGGCGTCGGTCATCCTTCCCACCGGACCTCGATGTCACCGAACGTCTCGGCCTGTTCCAGGGCCACCCGCCCCTGGGCGTGGAGCTCGAGGAGGGCCAGGAACCGGACCACGACCTGGATGCGGTCCCGGCATCCCTTGACCAGGTCCCGGAACCGGGTTTCGTGGCGGCGGGTCAGGCGTCGCTCCAGAACGTCGACCGCCTCGCCGACCGTGGCCCGGATCGGCGTGACGTGGGCCAGGTCGACCACCGCGGGACGAAGAAGCTCGCGAGCCGCCTCGGCCACGTCCTCGGCGGAAACCTTCTCCAGCAGGTCGGGATAGAGGTGAGCGAACTCCTCTGCCGGGCCCGCTTCCCGAGGGATCGATCGGGCGGTCCGCTCCACCTGCTCCGCGAACGTCTTGGCGACCTTGCGGAACGCGGTCAGCTCCAGCCCCCGGGCGAACGCCAGGTCCGGGGAGCCGCCCAGCAGGTCTTCCTCGTCCGGCTCCCGGTCGGTGGGGAACAGCCGCCCCACCTTGAGCTGCAGGAGCGCGGCGCATACCGCCAGGAACCACGTCGTTTCCTCCAGGCTCCACCCCTCGGCCTCCTCGGCCCGGGCCAGGAACCGCTCGGTCACCGTGGCAACCGGGACGTCGCACACGTCGACCTTGCCGTCCTGGATCAGCTCGGCCAGGAGACGGAACGGGCCGTTGAAGATGGGCAGCTCAACGGGGAATTCCCCGGACTGCAGGTGATCCTCGTGCGTGTCAGGCACGAGGGCATGGTATCGCCCGAGGGGGCCCGGTTCGCCGTCTAGCCGAGGAAGAGCGTATTCAGGCCGCTCACCACCGGGCCGATGATGGCGAATACCGGGCCGGGGAACAGGAAGAACACCAGGAGCATGAACAGGGCCCCGTACGCCTCCAGGGAGTTGAACACCTCCCGGGCCCGAGGAGGTAGGAACCGGGCCAGAACCTTCGACCCATCCAGCGGCGGGATCGGAAGGAGGTTGAACACGGCCAGCAGCACGTTGACCAGGACGAAGATCTCGAAGAACGACGCGGCGAACCCGAAGCCACCGGACAGCCGGTACCCCAGCGAGCCGACCACGGCCAGCAGGAGGTTCGTGACCGGTCCGGCCACGGCGATCACCGCCATCTGACGGTCGGCGTCCTTCAGGTTGGCGGGGTTCACCGGCATCGGCTTGGCATACCCGAACACCGGGCCGGGGCGCCCGAACAGCCACGGCAGCAAGAGGATGCCGGGCAGGAACACCGTGCCGATGGGATCGATGTGCTTCACGGGATTGATGGTCAGCCGTCCCATCATCCGTGGCGTGGGATCGCCGAGTCGGTCGGTGACCATCCCGTGGCTGAGCTCGTGGAGCACGATGGCCGGCAGCAGCGAGGCCACGAAGTAGATCACCACCAGCACGTCGATGTTCATCGGCGTCCGGCCCTAGGCATGGCGCCAACCGTACACAAGAGGGGGTGGGAACACCGGCTCTTGCGTCACGGTCAGCGCCGACCGCACCGCTGCGGCGGCCTCCCGCGCCGCGCTGTCGTCCCGGGCGTGGACCTCGCCGATCGGCTGGCCGACCTCGAGCCGGTCCCCGATCTTGGGGCGGATCACGATCCCCACCGCCGGGTCGAGGGCCGCCTCTTTCGTGGCTCGCCCGGCGCCCAGCGCTGCCGACGCCCTGCCGATGGCCTCGGCATCCGTGGCCGCCACGACGCCCGACGTCTCCGACGCGATCGGAAGCACGACCGGCGCGGCCGGCAGGACCGCCGAAGGATCGTCCACGACCTTGGGGTCCCCGCCCTGCGCTTCGACCATCCGCCGGAACGTCTCCAGGGCCCGGCCCGAAGACAGGGCCCGCTCGGCCCGGTCGCGGGCGTCGCCGCTGCGGGAACCGAGCAGGGACTGCTGGGCCTGGACGGCGAGCGTCAGAGACAGCCGGGCCAGCCGCCCCTTGTCTTCCCCGCGAAGGACCGCGATCGCCTCGGACACGTCGAGCGCGTTGCCCACCGCGTTGCCCAGCGGCTGCGACATGTCCGTCACCGCGGCCCGGGCTCGCCGGTTCCACGCCGCGGCCAGGTCGATGCACGCCACCGCCAGGCTCTCCGCGCCGTCGACCGTCTTCATGAACGCCCCGCCGCCCGCCTTGACGTCCAGGAGGATGAGGTCGGTTTCCACAGCGAGCTTCTTCGACATGACGCTTGCGGCGATCAGGGGGATGCTCGGCACCGTGGCGGTGGCGTCCCTGAGCGAATAGAGCGCGCCGTCGGCGGGAACCAGGTCGGGCGTCTGCGCCGCGACCGCGCACCCCACCTCGTCGACCTGGCGCTCGAGCTCCTCCGGAGACAGATCGGTGCGGAACCCGGGGATGGACTCCAGCTTGTCCAGCGTCCCGCCGGTATGCCCCAGGCCGCGCCCGGACAGCTTGGCCACGGCCAGCCCCAGCGAAGCGGCCAGCGGCGCGAACACGAGCGTTACGCCGTCGGCCACCCCGCCGGTGGAGTGCTTGTCGACGGTCGGACGGGAGATCCCCTTCAGTGGAAGGGTCCGCCCCGACTCCACCATGGCCCGGGTCAGGGCGGCGGTCTCGGTCCCGTCGAGCCCGCGGGTGAACGCCGCCATCAGGAACGCCGCGGCCAGCTCCCCGGTCACCTCGCCTTTCGCGTAGCCGAGGACCACCGACCGGATCTCGTCCTCATGCAGGGTCAGCCCGTCGCGCTTGCGGGCGACCACCTGGCGGAGGTCCGGGCCCGCCACAGGTCAGCCGAGCCCGAGGTCGGAAGCGAAGCTGGTCCCCGCCAGCCCCTCACCGGCAGCGCCGAAGATCGAGGCCACGGTGGCTCCCAGATCCGCGAACGTGTCCCGGGTCCCCAGGTCCACCGGCTCCCGTTCGTCGAGCGCTCCCCCGCCGACCAGCGCGGGCACCAGCTCGCGGGTGTGGTCCGTGGACTCGTCGGTCGGATCGCATCCGTGATCGCCGGTCAGGAACAGCAGGCCGTCGCCCACCGCGTCCAGGAGCTCGGGCACGCGGCGATCGAGCTCCTCCACGGCGCGCGCGTACCCCTGGGCGTCATTCCGGTGCCCGAACTTCGTATCGAAGTCGACCAGGTTGGTGACCACCAGGGCGGGATCGCCCCGAGACAGGTACGAAACCGTGAGGTCGACGCCGTGGTCGTTGGAGTCCGAGTGATGTGCATCGGTCAGCCCGCGACCCGCGTAGATGTCCGGGATCTTCCCCACGCCGTACACGGGGGCGCCGGCGGCCTGGATCCGTTCGAGGTACGTGGGGGCGAAGGGCTCCACGGAGAAGTCGCGCCGGTCCGGCGTTCGGGTGAACGCTCCCGGCGGACCGGTGAACGGACGAGCGATGACCCGGCCGACCTGGTGCTCCCCCACCAGAACGGCCCGGGCCGCCCGGCACCACTCGTACAGCGTGTCGAGGGGCACGACGTCGGTGTGGGCCGCGATCTGGAACACGGAATCCGCGCTCGTGTACACGATGGGGTTCCCGGTCCGGACATGCTCCTCTCCCAGTCGGGCGATGATCTCCGTCCCCGAGGCCGGCACGTTGCCCAGCGCCTCTCTTCCGATCTTGCGCTGAAACGCCTCGATGACCTCGGAGGGGAATCCATCGGGGTACGTGGGGAACGGATGCTCGACGATGAGCCCGGCCAGCTCCCAATGGCCGGTCGTGGTGTCGTTCCCCGCGGAACGTTCCCGCATCTTCCCGTGGGCGGTCCCCGGCCCGGCCTTGGGCTCGATCCCCGGGGCCTCGGTCAGCAGGCCCAGGCCGAGGGTGGACAGGTTCGGGGCCCGGATCCCGCCGACCGCCCGGGCGGTGTTCCCGATCGTGTTGGTGCCGCGGTCACCGTACGCCTCGGCGTCCGGTGCCTCACCGACCCCGAAGGAATCGCACACCAGCAGAAGGACCTTCACCCGGCGCCGTTGCCGCGCCGGGCCGTGGCGCGCGGGCGTCGGCGTGAAGAGGAACCGGAAGGGCGGCGGGCCCGCGGGTGGGATTCGAAGTACACCTCACGCAACCGGTCGCCGGTGACCAGCGTGTAGATCTGGGTGGTGGCCACGCTGGCGTGCCCCAGCAGCTCCTGGACGACGCGAACGTCGGCCCCGCCTTCCAACAGGTGCGTGGCGAACGAGTGGCGAAGCATGTGAGGCGTGACCCGCTTGCGGATCCCGGCCCGGCGGGCCATGGCCTTGACGATGTTCGTGCATCCCTGTCGGCTCAGCCGTCCCCCTCGTTGGTTGAGGAACAGCGCGCTGCGGGAGCGCGACCGGGCCAGGGCCGGACGGCCCCGCACCAGGTAGGCCGACAGGGCCTTGACCGCGTACCGGCCCAGCGGCACCACGCGCTGCCGGGAGCCCTTCCCCACGGGCCGAACGCTTCCCTCGTCCAGGTCGACGTCGTCCACGTCCAGGCTGACGAGCTCCGAGATGCGGAGGCCCGCGCCGTACAGGGTCTCCAGCATGGCCCGGTCGCGCAGCGACGCCGGGTTGCCGTCGTCGGCCGGTGCGGCCACCAGCGCTCCGACCTCCTCGACCGTCAGGGGGCGAGGCAGGTTGCGGGGGACCTTGGGCCGGGCCACGCCCTCGGCGGGATCCGCGGTGGTCTCCCCCTCCCGGACCAGGAACCGGTGGAAGGAACGCACGGCGGCCAGCGAACGAGCCACCGACGACGGCCGGTACGGCTTCCCGGGGGCGTACTGCGAGCCCGACAGATGGGCGACGAACGACGCGATCTCCCGCTCCCCCGCCTTGACCGGGTCGGCCACCCCACGCTCCTTGAGGTACGCCGCGTACCGGGTGAGGTCCCGCCGGTAGGCCTCCAGCGTGTTGTTGGACAGGCCTCGCTCCACCGACAGGTGATCGAGGAACCGGTCCACGGAGGTGTTGAGACCCACGGGAAGCAGGATACCGGTCGGTCAGCGGGGCCCGGCGAGGAGGCGGTCCGCCGCCAGGAGCAGCGCGATCACGCTCTTGGCGTCGGTGATCCGCCCGTCCCGGACCGCGGCGACCGCGTCTTCCGGGGCCATGGCCACCAGCTCGATCCCTTCCTCGGTGGTCTTCGCGGGCTCGGCCGTGGCCAGAAACAGGTGCACGACCTCGTCGGAGTACCCGGGCGACGTGTACACCCGGCCCAACCGTTCGAGCTCCGTAGCGCGGTACCCGGTCTCTTCCTCCAGCTCCCGCCGGGCCGTATCCGCGGGGTCCTCGTTCGGCTCAACGAGGCCCGCCGGGATCTCCAGGATCGGTGCCCGCAGCGCCTCGCGGAGCTGGCGAACGAAGAGGACGCTTCCTTCGGCGGTGACCGTGAGCACCGCGGCGGCCCCGGGGTGTCGGACCACCTCCCGTTCGTGGTCGTCCCATTGCTCGACATCGACGCCGATCAGGGAGCCGCGAAACACCTCGCGGCTGGATGCCGGCTCGGGCGACTTAGCTGGCGGCAGCGGCCCGGTCGGGGGCCCGGCGGCGGGCCACCGACGCCCCCACGAAGTCGCGGTACAGCGGGTGCGGATGAAGCGGCCGCGACTTCAGCTCGGGATGGAACTGCCCCGCCACGAAGAACGGATGGTCGGCCAGCTCGATGGTCTCCACCAGCCGGCCGTCGGGAGAGGTCCCCGACACCACCAGGCCCGCTTCCTCCAGCTGTTGCCGGTACGCGGGGTTGACCTCGAAGCGGTGGCGGTGCCGCTCGTACACCACGGACTCGTCATACGCCTTGGCCGTCAGCGTCCCGGGCACCACGTGGCAGGGCTGGGCGCCGAGACGCATGGTCCCGCCCATGTCCGTGACCTGCTTCTGCTCCGGCAGGATGTCGATCACCGGGTGCTCGGTGGCCGGTTCGAACTCGGTGGAGTTCGCCCCCGGCAGGCCGCACACGTTGCGGGCGAACTCGATCACCGCGCACTGCAGCCCCAGGCAGATCCCCAGGAATGGGATCCCGTTCTCCCTGGCGTACCGGATGGCGTCGACCTTGCCCTCCACGCCCCGGACCCCGAACCCGCCCGGAACCAGGATGCCGTCGGCCCCGCCCAGGATGTCCTCCACCTGTCCCCCGGCGATCTCGTCGGAGGCCACCCACTGGATGTCGATCCGGGCTCCGTGGTGGAAACCGCCGTGGTTGAGGGCCTCGATCACGGACAGGTAGGCATCCGGCAGATCGACGTACTTGCCCACCACCGCGATGCGCACCGGCGCGGTGGCGGCCTCGATCCGATCGACCAGCGCCTGCCAGTCGGACAGGTCCGGCTCCAGCTCCGGGAGCCGGAGGTGGCGGGCCACGAACGTGTCCAGCCCTTCCCGGTGCAGCACCAGGGGAACCTCGTAGATCGTGCGGGCGTCGAGCTCCTCGATCACGCCGTCCATCGGCACGTCGCACAGGAGCGAGATCTTCTCCCGGACCCCGCGCCCGATCGACCGGTCGGAACGGCACACGATAGCGTCGGGCTGGATACCGATGGACCGCAGCTCCTTGACCGAGTGCTGGGTGGGCTTGGTCTTCAGCTCCCCGGTCGGCGCTATGTGCGGCAGCAACGACAGGTGTACGAACGCGCAGTTATCCCGGCCGATCTCGTTGCGCAGCTGGCGGATGGCCTCCAGGAACGGGAGGCTCTCGATGTCGCCGACGGTTCCACCCACCTCCACCACCACGACCTCCGCCGCGGTGGACTCGGCGATGCCCATGATCCGAGCCTTGATCTCGTCGGTGATGTGGGGGATGACCTGCACGGTCCTCCCCAGGAACTCTCCCCGCCGCTCCTTGGCGATGACCGACTGGTACACGGCCCCCGACGTGACGTTGGACCCGCGGTGGAGGCTCTCGTCCGTGAACCGCTCGTAGTGACCGAGGTCGAGGTCGGTTTCCGCTCCATCGTCGAGCACGAAGACCTCGCCGTGCTCGAACGGGTTCATGGTCCCCGGATCGACGTTGATGTAGGGGTCGAGCTTCTGGATGGTGGTTCGGAGGCCGCGAGCCTTGAACAGCCGGCCCAGCGAGGCGGACGTGATGCCCTTGCCGAGACTGGAGGAAACGCCTCCGGTGACGAAGATGAACTTGGGAGCCACCGGGACTTCATCCTACCAGAGGGGGGCGCGTCAGGGGCGCGAATGGCTCCGCCATCCCGGATGGGGGAGCTCTCTCGAGCCTGTGGTCGGGATCCTGACCAGGTGGTCGCAATCCTGACCAGTGCCGGGAGAGAGACCTCCTCCACCGCGCGGGGCTGCTAAACCTGGCGTCCCAGTCGATCGAACCACCGCAACGGCGGCGCGCCCTCGATCAGACGGGAGAGCGTGACCGTCTCCGCGGCGACCTGGAGCGCCACGGCCATGGCCGCGGCGACCAGGAGCCAGGGCGTGGGCAGCACGATGGCCAGGCCCGCGCCGGCTATCAGGCCAAGGGGATTCGATCCCGCGTCTCCGAGCATCCCGCGCTCCAGGAGGTCGAACGGCAGGACCCCGACCGCCCCTCCCAGCGCAGCGGCGGCGACCTGCCCGTACCCCACCTCGCGCGACGCGGCCAGCAACGGCAGCAGGGCCACGATCCCCCACTTCAGGCTGCGGCCGGGTCGTACGTCGAGGCCGTTCCACAGATTGGCGGCTACCGGGACGACCACCGCGGTGGCCACGGTCCGGACCGGCGGCCCTCCCAGGGCCACGGCCAGGACGATCCCCGCCCCCACTCCCACGCCCAGCTTCAGCAACCCGGTGCTTACCTGCCCTCGGAGGAGTCCCGTCAGATGGCCCAGCAAGCCGCGGGCCCCTCGATGGCCCAGTACGTCGTCCGCCAGCCCCGCGGCGGCCATGGCCACGACACCGATCAGGACG
The DNA here is from genome assembly GCA_035947055.1 of Actinomycetota bacterium. Taxonomy (GTDB): domain Bacteria; phylum Actinomycetota; class UBA4738; order UBA4738; family CALAEC01; genus DASZKM01. The sequence goes on along the minus strand of DASZKM010000054.1, from coordinate 3,049 downwards.
ACGGCCTCGATCCTGCCGACGTTCTCCCCCGCCGCCAGGCCCGCAGCCAGCGCTCCGGCGATGACCCCGCCGACCAGCGCCACCCCCAGCACCGCGGGAACCATCCGCCCGGCATGGTTGCGACGGAGCAGTCGGCGCGGGGCTGAGCCGACGAACAGCATGGATAGACCCCCCGCCCCGGCGGAGGCTACCGCCGCGGCAACGGCGAGCCACACTCCGGTCACCGACTGCGGTGGAGCACCCGCGGCGCCGCGACCCGGAGGACGTCCGCGCCCTGGCGAGCCCGATGGAGGATGCCGGCCAGATCGTTCGCCGAGGGAACGTGCCGCATCGGCACCGGGATCTCCCGGACGCGGAATCCGGCCCGCACCGCGTCGATGGTCATGGCCACCTCGACGCCGAACCCTGGGGCCAGTGGCCGGACCGCTTCCAGCACCGGGGCCACCACAGCGCGCTGACCCGACAGCGGCTCTTGGGGGGCGAACCCGCACAGCGTTCGCACCACCCGCCCGGCCATCCTCTTCACGAGACCGAACCCGCTGCTGCGAGGGTCCGGCGGGAAGATGGCGATCGCCAGGTCGGCCCGGCCTTCCTCGACCTCGTCGAGTAGGGCGCCAGCTTCCTTGGCCGTGTCGCCGAGGTCGGCATCCAGAAGCAGATACACGTCGGCCCGGGCGATCCGCGACAGCGCACCTTCCAGCGCTTCGCCTTTCCCCCGGCCCGGACCGCGAAGGACCCTGGCCCCCGCGGCGGCGGCCTCGTGCGCGGTGCCATCGGAGGATCCCCCGTCCACCACCACGACCTCGTCGAGCCCCAGCGTCCGGATGGCCTCCACCGTCGGTCCGATCAGGCCCGACTCGTTGCGGGCCGGCACCACGGCGACGACCCGGCTCACCTAGAGCTCCGGGAACGGCGCGCTGGCGCCGTCCTTGACCCCGTAGTGGCCGGGTGTTCCCTGGAGCAGATCCTCCAAGGCAACCACCAGTGAAACCTGGCCGGGCAGCTGATCGACGTTGTCCTGGGTGGCTACCTGCGAGGCGACGTCGCCGTCGGTGCGGATCAGCGTGACGAACGGCGGCTCCTGGTCCTCCCCCACGGCGGGTTCCGCCGCGGCCACCGCCGAACCTCGCCGGGCCAGCCCGGACACCAGCGGCACCAGGAACGAGGCCGGATCGACGCGGGAGGACGCGGGTCCCCCGGCCACCACCACGACGATCTGGCCCGGCAGCCCCACGTCGCGGAGCGCGGCGTCGCCCAGGCCGGGACCCTGGTTCAGCAGGAACCGGGTCCGGAGCAGCTCTTCCAGCTCGTCGACGCCGGTGGGGCCGGCCGACAGGCGATCCGCCAGGACCTGCGCGGCCCGGGCCCGAAGCGTCGGCGGGTCGGTGGTCACCTCTTCACCCACGATCCCGGCCAGCTCCACCCGGTCGGCATCGGTGGCCAGGGCCATCCGATCGCTCACCGACAGAAGGGCCAGGACCTGGGCGCCCGCTTCCTCCAGGGCTCGCTCCACCCCGGCGATGCTGTCGTCGTCGGTTCCGTCCTGGGTCACGACGATGGCGTCGAGCGCGGCCAGCCGCCCGGCCAGCACCGAGGGCATCATCTGCTCGCCGAACTCGGACCACACCACCGATTCCGAACGGAGCCTGGCGACGTCGCCTCGCAGGCCCGACAGATCCGATGACAGCGCGTCGGTCTGCCGCTGCAGCTGGGCCACGATGCCCCGGTTCAGCACGGTCGTGCCGGTCAGCACGCCCAGCCCCAGCGCCAGGAACACGGCGACCAGCGACACGAGATGGAAGCGGAACGAGACCACGGGTGGATTCTAGGGATAGGCGCGGCCGCCAAGGCCCCTCGTAGGTGCGGACGAGGCCGGCAGATCCGTCCAGGTTGGCTTGGTGGGGGGCAGATCGAATCAGAACAGCTGGCCGAACCGGAACAGCAGGTTCCGCCCCAGCTCGACCAGCTGGCGGAGGAAGAGCTGCACGGGCTCGGACACCACCACCACGGCGACCATCGAGAACAGCGCCGCCCCGACCAGGAGGGCCATGTCCCTGCCCCGGACCCGGCCGCGGTACAGCCTGGACACGCCTTTCGCGTCGACCAGGATCTCGCCCACGCGAAGCCGGACCAGGAAGCTGCTGGCCATCCCGGACCGTCCCTTGTCCAGGAACTCCCGGAGGTTGCCGTGGCTGCCGACCGCCACGATCAGATCGGCTCCCTTCTCATGGGCCATGAGGTAGGCCAGGTCCTCGCTGGTTCCGGTGGCCTCCACCATCTTGTACGGGACGCCGAGCTCGTCGAGGCGGTCTCGGCCGGGGGCCCTGCCCCCCGGATAGGCGTGGAGGACGATCTCCGCCCCGGACCGCAGCGCGGCCTCGGACACGCTGTCCATGTCCCCCACGATGATGTCCGGCTTCGAGCCCTGCTGGAGCAGGGCGTCGGCCCCACCGTCCACGCCCACCAGGATGGGCTTGACCTCCTGGGCATAGGAGCTCAGCGCGGCGAGGTCCTCGCGGTAGTTCGTGCCTCGGACCACGACCAGGACGTGCCGCCCGGCGAGGTCGTGCTCCAGCTCGGGCATGCCCTCCCCGCCGAACAGGAGGTCGCGCTCGCGCTCCATGAACTCCAGCGTGTTGCGGGCGAACGCGTCGAACTGCGAGGACAGCTCGTTCTGGGCGGCTTCCATCGCCCTTCGCACCGTCATCTCGGTCTGACGCACGCCCACCCCGGCCACGTGGCCGTCGACCATGACCCGGTCACCCTCCAGGCGGATGGGCGTCCCGTCCCGGAGCTTCTGCATGAGCAGCTTGCCCACCCCGTCCACTAGCGGAACGCCGGCGGAGACGAGGACCAGCGGGCCGAGGTTGGGATACCGGCCGGTTACCGAGGGGCTGGCGTTGACGACGGCTGCCGCCCCCCGGGCCACCAGCCCCTCGGCGGCCACGCGGTCGAGATCCTCGTGGTCGATGACCGCGATCTCTCCGGGCTGGATCCGGGTCAGGAGCCGCTTGGTCCGAGGGTCCACGCGGGCCCGGGGCCCGGCCCC
>DASZKM010000053.1:0-6664 GCA_035947055.1 Actinomycetota bacterium | reverse complement strand
GTCGCATCTCCCTGCCCGCCAAGTTCCGCGAGGCCTTCCGAGCCGGCGTCCATCTCACCCTGGGACAGGAGGGCTGCCTGTACGCCTTCCCGCCGGACGAATGGGACCGCGAGAAGCGCCGAGTGGAGGCGGGCGCCCTCGGCGACCGGTCCAGCCGTGGCTACACACGCATGTTCTTCGGGAACGCCGAGCGCGTCGACCTTGACGCTCAGGGACGGCTGGTCGTCCCTCGGCGCCTCCGCGAGAAGGTTCGGCTGGGCCGCGACGTGGCCGTGGTGGGGGTGGCCGACCGGCTGGAGATCTGGCCCCAGGAGCAGTGGGAGCGCTATTCCGAGGAGGCCGAGTCGTCGTATCGCTCGGGCACGTTGGTGCCCGGCGAAGAGAGAGGAGGCGGAGCATGACATTGCCGCGAGAGGTGGGGCAGAGCCTTGCGCTGATGGGACTGTTCACGTTGGTGAACGGCACCGTGCTGGGAGCCGGTCTGCTGTTCGTCCGGCTGGCTGGGTAGCGCGTCCGCGATGGAGCCCGTTTGGCTGACGCCCCTCACCAGCCGGTCCTGGTCCGGGAAGTCGTGGAGCTGCTGTCTGGCGCGGACACCGTTGTGGACATGACCGTCGGCACCGGCGGCCACGCCGCCGCACTCCTTGACGCGGGCGTCGGCCGGGTCATCGGGATCGACCGGGACACCGAGGCCCTGGGCGAAGCGGCGGAGCGACTGTCCTCTTTCGGCGACCGCTTCCGCCCGGCGCCGGCGCGGTTCAGTCAGGTGCACCAGGTCGCTCGGGAAGCCGGGGTCACCGAGGCCGGCGGCGTCCTGTATGACCTCGGTGTCTCCTCCCTGCAGCTCGACCGTCCCGACCGCGGGTTCTCGTATCGCGGTGAGGGTCCCCTGGACATGCGGATGGGCGACGGGCCGTCCGCCACCGACGTCGTGAACACGTACAGCGAGGAAGAGCTGGTCCGGGTGATCGGCGAGCTCGGCGAGGAACGGTTCGCCGGGCGGATCGCCCGGGCGATCCTTCGGGCGCGGTCCCGTTCCCCGATCCGGACGACCCGCGAGCTGGCCGCGGTGGTCGCGGCCGCCGTGCCCAAGCGTCGCGGGGGGCCACATCCGGCCCGGCGCACGTTCCAGGCCATCCGGATCGAGGTGAACCGGGAGATCGAGGAGCTGACCGCCTCACTTCCCCGGGCGGTGCAGCTCCTCGCTCCCGGCGGCCGGGTGGTGGTCATCGCGTATCACTCGCTGGAGGACCGGGTCGTCAAGCGGTTCTTCCGCGATGACGAAGCGCTCGAGGTGCTGACCCGGAAGCCGGTCCGGCCCTCGGCGGGGGAGCGCGACCGCAACCCGCGAGCCCGAAGCGCCAAGCTGCGTGCGGCCGAACGGAGGGCCGCATAGTGGCCGTGGCTGCCCGCACCTTTCCGGCTCCCGCGCCGCTTCCCAGGCGAGGCCGCCCCCGCCCCAGACCACGACCGCGGCCGCGGCAGGTCCCTGGCCGGCGGCCGAACCTGCGGGTGGCGCGAGCCCCCCGAGTGCCGTTCGCCATGCTGTCGCTGCTCCTGGTGACCAGCATGGTCCTGCTGCTCACCGGCGTTCAGGTTCTGATGGCCCAGGGAGCGTTCCGGTTGTCCGAGCTCACCGACCGGGCAGAGCAGCTCGAGGTGGAACGGGACCTGCTTCGGCTTCGGTTGGCCCGGTTGTCGTCTCCGGACCGGGTCGCGCGAGCCGGAGGACAGGTGGGCCTGGTGCTCCCCGAGCATGTGGAGATCCTTCCCTCCGCCCCTGGACCGGTCTGGAACCCCGGATCGACCTCCGGCGACGGGCTCACGGCTTCTGGGCCATGAGCGCCCGCCCCCCCGCCGGGCGGTTGGTGGCGCTGTTCGCCGCCCTGGCGGTTGGGCTTGCCGGAGTGGCCGTGCGGCTGGTGACGCTCCAGCTGAAGGAGGGTACTCGCTACCGCGCGCTGGCCGAGGAGCAGCGTGTTCGCCGCATCCGTCTGGTACCCGAGCGAGGGGCGATCCTGGATCGCTCGATGCACGAGCTGGCGCTGTCGCTTCCCGCCCGTGCCGTATACGTGGATCCTCGACGCGTCGTCGATCCCGAGAACATGGCCCGGCAGCTGGCACCGCTGCTCGACGTGCATCAGCCGCAGCTGCTGAATCTGCTTCGAACCGACGAATCGTTCGTGTATCTGGCCCGGCGGGTTGACCTGCGCGTCGCGCAGCGGATCGAGGCGCTGAAGCTTCCGGGGATCGGGCTCCTCGACGAGAGCAAACGCTACTACCCGGGGCGATCCCTGGCCGCGCAGGTCCTGGGGTTCGTCGGCGTGGATGACACCGGGCTGTCGGGGCTCGAGCTCCAGTATCAGGACGTGCTGGCCGGACGACCTGGCTCCTTGTTGGTCGAGCAGGATCCGTCGGGCCAGGCCATCCCCCAGGGATCGAGCGAGGCCGTCGAACCGGCTCGAGGTCACGATCTGGTCCTCACACTGGACCGCGACTTGCAGTTCCACGCGGAGCGCGCCCTGGAGGAGGCGGTCGAGCGGAACGGTGCCAAGGGCGGGATGGTCATCGCCATGGTTCCCCGGACCGGAGAGATCCTGGCCATGGCCGGCTTCCCGACCTTCGACGCCAACGAGTTCTCGGAAGCGCTCCCGGAGACGACCCGGAACCGAAGCGTGACCGACGCGTACGAGCCCGGCTCGGTGAACAAGGTCATCACGGCGGCCGCGGCTCTGGAAGAAGGCGCCGTCGGGCTGCACGAACGGTGGACGGTTCCCGACCGGTACCAGGTGGCGGACAAGCTGTTCCACGACTCCCACCCGCATCCACCGCTGCGGATGACGCTCACCGACGTGATCGCCGAGTCCAGCAACGTCGGCACGATCATGACCGCGCAGCGGCTGGGTCCGGAGACGTTGGATGACTACCTGCGGAAGTTCGGGTTCGGCCAGGACACGGGGATCGACTTTCCCGGGGAATCCGACGGGATCCTGATGCCGGCCGACGACTGGTGGCAGACCAGCATGGGGACCATCCCCATCGGACAGGGGATCGCGGTGACCCCGCTGCAGATGCTGTCGGTGTACGCCACGATCGCCAACGGGGGAGTGCGGGTCGAGCCCCGGCTGATCCGCGGAGCGCTCACCCCCGACGGCACGTTCCTGGGCACCCAGCCCTCGGCGGTGACCCGAGTGATCTCGGCAGACACGGCGCGCCTGGTCACCGGGATGCTCGGCCGGGCCGTCGAGACGGGCACCGGTCAGGAGGCCCAGATCCCGGGGTACTGGGTGGCCGGCAAGACGGGGACGGCCCGTAAGCCGCTCGAGGGCCAGCTCGGGTACAGCGAGCAGTACGTGGCGTCGTTCATCGGGTTCGCTCCCGCCCGCCGCCCCGCGGTCGCGGTGGCCGCCATCCTCGACGAGCCGGAAACGGTGTACGGAGGCGTGGCTGCGGCGCCGCTGTTCCGGGAGGTCACGCACTTCGCGCTGGCACACCTCCGGGTGCCATCGGCCGACCCGCCGCGGTCACCTCCCGCCCTGGTCGGCGAATGAGCCGTGCGGGGCAAACGGTAGAATCCATGTGGCCGGGAGCCCGCGAACGGGCTTCCGCGGCCACCTCAATCACGATGTCGTCGTTCTCCCCTGCGCTCGGCGAAGTGCTGGAGGGTCTCCCGGACGTGCAGGTGGCGGGAGACCCGGGCATCGCCATCGCTGCCTTGACCGCTCGGTCGGCGGACGTTGAGCGGGGATCGCTGTTCTTCTGCGTCCCGGGCCGGACGTCGGACGGCCACGACCTGGCCGGAGAGGCAGTGGCCCGGGGCGCGGTCGCCGTGGTTGCCGAACGCCGGTTGGCCCTGCCGGAGAAGGTCACGCAGGTCCTGGTGCCCTCGGTGGCCGAGGCCGCGGGACCCATCGCTGCGGCTTTCCACGGCCGTCCCGCGGACCGCATGACGGTGGTCGGAGTCACCGGGACGAACGGGAAGACCACCGTGACCTACCTGCTCGACGGAGTGTTCCGAGCCGCCGGCCGGCACCCCGGCGTGGTGGGAACCACCGGCGCGATGGTGGACGGGCGTCCCCACCCCCAGCAGTTGACCACGCCCGATGCCCTCAGCCTGCAACAGCTCCTGGGGCACATGCGGGAGAGCGGCGTGCAGGCCGTGGCCATGGAGGTCACCTCGATCGGGCTCGACCAGCACCGGGTGGGCGGGATCCGGTTCGCATGCGCGGTGTTCACCAACCTGTCCCGTGACCATCTCGACTACCACGGCACGCCCCAGGAGTACCTGGCCGCGAAGGCCACGTTGTTCACGCCGGAGCGAGCGGCCACCGCCGCGATCAACCACGACTCCCCGGAAGGGCGGTCGCTGATCCGCGAAGAGCCGCCCACGCTGACGTACGGCGTCGGCCAGGGCGCGCAGCTCCGAGCGGAAGATGTCGCCTCGTCGTCGCAAGGGGTGCGGTTCCGCGTCGACGGCGTCGAGGTCCGCTCGCCGCTGCGGGGAGCGTTCAACGTCCACAATTGCCTGGCCGCTCTGGCCGCCGCGAAGCAGGTCGGCATCCCCCTCGAGATCGCGGCCCGGGGGATCGGCGGGGTACCAGGTGTGCCCGGCAGGATGGAGCCCGTGCAGGCCGGCCAGCCCTTCGAGGTCCTCGTGGACTACGCGCACACGCCCGACAGCCTGGAGAACGCGCTGCGCACCGTCCGCCAGCTGGCCGCCGCGAATCGTGTCATCGCGGTCTTCGGCTGCGGAGGCGACCGGGATCGCGGCAAGCGCCCGCAGATGGGCGAGGTCGCCACTCGGCACGCCGACCTGGCCGTGATCACCAGCGACAACCCGCGGTCCGAGGACCCGACGGCGATCATCCGTGAGATCGAGCCGGGAGCGCGACGTGGCGGAGGAAGTTACGCCGTGGAGCCCGACCGGCGGACGGCGATCCGGATGGCATTGTCCGAAGCCGGCCCAGGGGACGTGGTGCTCATCGCCGGGAAGGGCCACGAGACGGGCCAGCAGTTCGCGGACCGGACGATCCCCTTCGACGACCGGGTCGTGGCCCGCGAGGAGCTGGAGGCCCTGACCGAGGTCCGCGGATGAAGCCTCGGTCGTTATCCGCCGTCGCAGCGGCCGTTGGCGGGAGGCTTCAAGGCGAGGACGCCACGGTGACCGGTGCCGCCGTCGACAGCCGTCAGGTCCGGCCCGGCGACCTGTTCGTGGCTCTCCCGGGAGCGCGGAACGACGGCCACGAATTCGTCGACGCGGCGTTCGCCGCCGGCGCCGCGGGCGTGGTTCGGTCGCGGCCGCACGACGGGGCGAGACCTTCGGTGATCGTCGACGACACCGGTGAGGCCTTGCGTGCCTTGGCGGGACACGAGCGACGGAACATGGACGGACCGGTCGTCGGGGTGACCGGGTCGACGGGCAAGACATCGGTCAAGGACCTCATCGCGGCCGTGCTGGCCACCCGCCACCGCGTGGGCGTGTCGCCGCGCTCCTACAACACCGAGGTCGGCGTGCCGCTGACGCTGCTGAACCTGTCCCCGGATACCGAGATCGCGGTGCTGGAGATGGGGAGCCGTGGCAAGGGCCACATCGCCACGTTGTGCGATATCGCCCGGCCCGACTTCGGCGTGGTGACCAACGTGGGGCTGGCGCATCTGGAGATGTTCGGGTCTCCGGAAGCCGTCGGCGAGGCGAAACGAGAGCTGGTGGAGGCCCTTCCGGCCACAGGCACCGCCGTTCTGAACGCCGACGACCCTGTCGTGCGCACGTTCGCGGGGCACACCAGAGCCCGGGTCCTGCAGTACGGGACCGACGCCGCGGCCGACATCCGCGGCGAGAACTTGGTCCTCGATCGCGCCGGCCGTCCCTCCTTCACGCTTCGGACGCCGTCGGGGACCGAGCACGTCGAGCTCGGCGTGGTCGGCGAACACATGGCCTGGAACGCCCTGGCCGCCGCGGGATGCGGGGTGGCATTGGGGCTCAGCGCCGGGGAGTGCGCGGCGGGATTGAAGGAAGCACGCCTCTCGCCGTGGCGGATGGACGTCTTCGAAGGACGCGATGGCGTGACCGTGGTGAACGACGCATACAACGCCAACCCGTCGTCGATGGCTGCGGCCTTGAAGGCGGCACGGTGGATGGCCGGCGACGGGCGTTGCCTGGCCGTCCTGGGCGAGATGGCGGAGCTCGGCGACGTCTCGGATCGGGAACACGAGCGCATCGGCGAGCTCATCGCCCGGCTGGGGATCGACGCCCTGGTCACGGTGGGGCCCAGGGCTCGGGTGATCGGTGCCGGAGCCGTCCGGGAGGGAGTGGACGCAGAACGCGTCATCGCCACCGACACCCTGGACGAAGCGGTCGACGCCGTGCGGGGCGCAGCCCGTCCCGGCGACGTGGTCCTGGTCAAGGGCTCGCGGGTGGCGGGACTGGAACGGGTCGCGGAGGCGCTCCGGTGACTAGCGTCCTTCTGGCCGCGGCCATCGCCCTGATGGGCACGTTGCTGTTCACCCCGGCGGCCATCCGTCTGTTCCGGGCCATCGGCTGGGGACAGCGGGTCCGCGAGCCCGGACCTCATCCTTCGCCCAGACACGAGGAGAAGACCGGGACACCCACCATGGGCGGCCTGGTGATCCTCGGGGCGGTGGGGTTCGCCTATCTGTTGACCGG
>DASZKM010000052.1:0-3277 GCA_035947055.1 Actinomycetota bacterium | reverse complement strand
AGCAGGAGGTGCTCGGTCGACACGTACTCGTCCGTCAGGGCGGAGGCTTCCGAGAACGCCCGGTCCAGTGCCTCGCTGGCTGCGCGGGACATCCTCACGTCGGCCGCACCTCCGTAGACCTTGGGGACGCGCTCCAGCCGCTCCTCGAGCGGATCACGGAGCGCCCGGGGCGAAACGCCCAGGGAGTGCAGCAGCGGGTAGATGACGCCCTCGGGATCGGACAGCAGCGCGTGCAGGAGATGCTCGGGGAGCAGCTCCTGATGCGCGCGCTCGGATGCCACCCGCTGCGCGGCCGTCACGGCCTCGCGCGATCTCAGCGTCAGCTTGTTGAGATCCACCGCGCTAGCTCCGTCCGCTCCACGGGAGCCGCGGCAGGCTCCTGAGAGGAACGAGCTCCGCTCCCCGGCGTGCCCCCTCGCGCATGCGGCGGCGGGCGCGGTCCAGCTCCTCCTCCATGTCTTCGAGCTCGCGCTGGGCTCGCTCCACAGCCGCTTGGAGCTCCATGATCAGCTTCACCCCAGCCAAGTTGACCCCGCGCTGGGTCAGCTCCTGGATGTCGCGCAGGCGTTCGATATCCCGCTCCGAATACCGCCGGGTATTCCCGGCGGTCCGGGCGGGGCGAAGCAGCCCCTTCCGCTCGTAGATCCGCAAGGTCTGCGGATGCACGCCGGCCAGCTCCGCGGCCACGCTGATGATGTAGACCGCTCGTTCCTTCCGTCGATCCTTCCGTTCGGCCATCAGCAATTCACCCCTCGGAGACCCCGAGCCTGGCTCGCGGGCTCTCGCTCGACGCCTCTTGTAGCTGCTGGAGCAGCTTGCGCTCCTCCTTGGACAATCTCGATGGCACCTCGACCTGAACCGTGGCCAGCAGGTCGCCCCGCCCTCCTCGGGGCCGAGGGGCGCCCTTGCCCCGGATGCGGAACGTCCTTCCGCTCCGGGTCCCGGCCGGCACCTTCAACGTGACGGCACCGTTCAGGGTGGGAACGCGAACGTCGGCACCCAGGGCGGCTTCGGGATAGGTGACGGGAACGGTCAGCGTGAGGTTCGGCCCCTGCCGGCCGAACAGCCGGTGCGGCCGGATCCGGACCACGACGTACAGGTCCCCGGCCCGCCCACCGGGTCCGCCGGCCTCGCCCCGGCCCGACACGCGGATCTTGGCCCCGTCCTCGACGCCCGCGGGGATCTTCACCCGCAGCGTCCGCGTGGCAGTGGTGGATCCGCTGCCTCCGCAGGTCCGGCAAGGCTCCTCGATGATCTGGCCCCGGCCGCCGCACCGCGGGCACGTCCGGGCCAGTGAGAACAACCCCTGATCCACCGCCACCGACCCGGTACCCCGGCATTCGTTGCACGTGCTGACGTTCGTGCCGGGCGTCGCTCCCGAGCCACCGCATATGGCGCAGGGTGCGTTGCCGCTGATGCGAAGGGGCACGGTGGTTCCGGCCATGGCGTCCTCGAAGGACACCTCCACCTCCGCCGCGAGGTCGGCTCCCTGCCGGGTTCCGCCTCCCTGCCGCCCGCCGAACCCGCCCTGGCCGAACAGGTCGAACAGATCGCCCAGGCCGCTCGCGCCGAACCCGAGATCCTCGAACCGGACCCCGCCCGGGCCGCTGCCACCCATCCGGAATCCCGAGGCCGCCATGTCCCGGACCCGGTCGTACTCCTTGCGCTTTGCCTCGTCGCCCAGGACGTCGTATGCGGCGGAGATCTCCTTGAACCGCTCTTCCGCGGCCTTGTCACCCTTGGTCGAGTCCGGGTGCGATTGCTGGGCCAGCTTGCGGTAGGCCTTCTTGATCTCCGCCTGCGACGCGTTCCTGGCCACGCCCAGCACGGCGTAGAAGTCCTTCTCCAGCCAGTCCCGGCTGACGCTCACGGCGAACCTTCGTTCCTCCTCGACACCTTCACGCCGGCCGGACGGATCACCCGTCCGCGCAGCGTGTAGCCGGGGCGGAGGACGTCGGCGACGTACGGCTCGCCCTCACCCTCCCCCTGGAGCAGCGCCTCGTGACGCTCTGGGTCGAAGGGCTTGCCCTCCGCGTCGATCCGCTCCAGTCCCTCGGAGCGAAGGATGTCCGTGAGCTTGGCGTACACGAGCTCGACGCCGCGGAGGAACTTGTCGAAGTCGGGCTTGGCCTCGGCGGCCATGAGCGCCAGCTCGAACTCGTCCAGCACCTCGAGCAGCTTGGCCATCACGGGCTCCGTGGCGAGCTCCACGGACCGGGTCTGCTCCTTCAGGACACGCTTCCGGTAGTTGTCGAACTCGGCCTTCAGGCGCTGGAGATGCTCGAGGTACTCGGCCGCCTGACGGCGGGCCTCGGCCAGCTCGTCCCCCGGCTGGGGGGACGCTGCCCCGGCTCCCGGATTCTGCGATGCGTCCGCTTCGCGATGCTCGATCGAGGGTTCCCCGTCGCGGACCCGCCGCTTGTCGGTGACCCGGATCCGAGGGCGCTCCTCCTCCGGAGCCTCCCGGTCCTCGCCGTCCAGACGCCTGCGATCGGTCATGCCCGCGCCTTGACCTGGATCTTCCGCGGCTTGGCCTCTTCCCGCTTGGGAACCTCGATCCGCAGGACCCCGGCGTCGAAGGACGCCTCGATGCGCTCTGCGTCCGCGACCTGTGGCAGCGACACGGAGCGGCCGAAGCTGCCGAACCGCCGCTCGATGCGATGGAAGTCCCGCTCGGCCATGTTGTCGTAGAACTTCCGCTCCCCCCGAACCGTGAGCGTGGAGTTCTCGACGGAGATGTCCACCTGGTCGGGAGTCACCCCGGGGAGCTCAACCGTGATCACGAACCGATCCGGCGACTCGTACACGTCGAGGGCCGGAACCCACCGGACGTCCGGCTGGTCCTCTCCGCCTTCCGTCCCGTAGGTCCTGCCGAACAGGCGGTTCAGCTCGTCCTGGATCGACGCCAGCTCCCGGAAGGGATCCCAGCGCGACATTGCCATCTACGATCCACCTCCTTCTCCCTCGTCCACGACCTCGCCCTCCACGACGTCCTCGCCGCCGGGCTGGCCTCCTTGAGTACCCGCCCCCCCCGCGGGCCCCGCCCCACCGGCGGCGGCCTGCCGCTCCGACTGCTGCTGGTACACGGCCTGTCCCACCTTCTGGAAGGCCTGCATCAGCGAGTCGGTGGCGGAACGGATCCGGTCGCTGTCCTCGCCCTTGAGAGCCTCCTTCACCTCAGCGACCGCCTTGTTCACCGCCTCCCGGTCGCCCGCATCGACCTTGTCCCCCAGCTCGGTGAGGGTCTTCTCTGCCTGGTACACGAGGTTGTCCGCGT
>DASZKM010000051.1:0-26156 GCA_035947055.1 Actinomycetota bacterium | reverse complement strand
GATGCCTCATCCGCTCCACCTCTATCCCGGACCGGCGAGGTATCTGAACCTGGCCGCGCCGGAGGTCAGCGCCGAGGTCAGGATCCCGGCCATCGAGGAGCTGGAGGTATGCCACGCCGGTTCTTGGCCGGCTCCGGGGCCTGTGGCCTAGACTCAGTCACCCGTGTGGAAAATCCCATGAAGGCAGCCGTCATCGTCCCCATCCTGTATGCGGAGCCCCGGCTCCGGGAGACCCTGGCCGGCGTGGCCCGGCAGCGGCGCGCTGCCGACCTCGACGTCGTCGTGATCGTCGACGTGCCGGATCCCTCCCGCGAGGCCGAGGCGCGAGCGGCGAACGAGCCGATCGCCCGGGAGGCCGGAGCGGACATCGTCTATCGGGTCGGGGAGCGTGGCTTCGGGTCCGCGTTGCGGGCCGGCTTCGCCCGGGCCTCCGGCGAGGCGGTCATCCCGGTGATGGGGGATGCCTGCGACGACCCCGCCGACATCCCGCGCCTGGTGGCGATGCTGGAGGAGGGCTGGGACGTGGTGGCCGCATCCCGGTACATGTCCGGGGGCCGGATCGTGGGCAACACGCTCAAGCAGTGGTTGTCCAGGCTGTACGGCCTTCTTGTCAGGGCCGTGGGCGGTCCCCCCATCCATGACGTGAGCAACGCCTTCAAGGCATATCGGCGGACCGTCCTCGAGCGCGTGGACACGGTGGCCGACTCCTACGACATCTCCGTTGAGCTCACCGTGAAGGCGTACCGGGAGGGCTTTGCGATCACGGAGATCCCCACGACCTGGACGAACCGGCAGGTGGGAGAGTCACACTGGCGGTTCTCGCATCAGCTGCGGCGGTACGGGCGATGGTTGCGACTGGCGGCCGCCGCCTCGCGCGCCACGCGACCGGTCGGATCCGCCACGACCGGGGATCCGAGATGAGTCTGGCCGACCGGTTCGATCGGCGGGAAGGTACCGTCGCCGTGATCGGGCTGGGGCGAGTCGGCCTCCCGCTGGCCATCGGCTTCGCCCGAGGCGGGCTGCACGTTCGAGGGGTCGAGGTCGACGCCCAGCGCCGGGCTGCCATCGAGCTGGGCAAGATGCCCTTCCTCGAGCGCGATGCGGACCAGCAGCTGTTGGAGGCCGTCGGGTCCGGCAGGCTGAGGGTCTCCGAGGACGCGGCCGACGCGGTCCCCGACGCCGACGCCGTCGTCCTGTGCGTGGGAACGCCGCTGGGCGCCGACCGTCGGCCCAACTACGCGGAGCTCCGAGAGGCCCTGGAACGTCTGGTCCCGCACCTCCGGCCCGGGCAGCTGTTGGTCCAGCGGTCCACCGTGTCGCCCGGCACGCTGGACAAGGTGGTCCGGCCGTACCTCCATGAACGCGTCCCCGACGTGGCCGGGCGACTATTGCTGGCGGCTTGCCCCGAACGGATCGCGGAAGGCAAGGCCATGGCGGAGCTCGGGACGTTGCCGGAGATCGTCGGAGCCGACGACGAACCGAGCGCGCGGGCCACCGAGGCCCTGTTCAGGGTCCTCGGCCCGGCCAAGCGCATCCTGGTCACCGATCCCTCCAGCGCCGAGCTGGCCAAGCTGTTCACGAACGTCTATCGCTACGTCAACTTCGCACTGGCGAACGAGTTCGCGTTGCTGAGCGAGTACTTCGGGGCCGACGCCCATGAGGTGATCCGCATGGTGAACGAGGACTACCCTCGTGCGGCCATCCCGCGGCCCGGCCCGGCGGGCGGCCCCTGTCTGTCGAAGGACGGCTACTTCCTGGTCGAGGAGCTCAGCCTGCCCGATTTCGTGCTGCTGGCGTCGAAGCTGAACGACAGCGCTCCCGCGTACCTGGTCCGCCGTCTGGAGCGCGACCTCGCGGACCACGGGATGGCCCTGGCCGGGACGCACGTCGCCGTGCTGGGCCGAACGTTCAAGCGGGACAGCGACGACGAGCGGGACTCGCCGGCGATCCGCATCGTCGAGATCCTCGAGCGGGAAGGGGCCGTCGTTCGAAGCCACGACCCGTTCGTCGCCGGTCCCACCCTGGAGGAGACGCTCAGCGGCGCGCGCGGCTTCGTGCTGGCCACGAACCATTCGTACTACGACTCACTTGACGCCCGGGAGGTCGCCGCCTTGCTCGCCGAACCGCGCCTGGCGGTCGACTGCTGGGGGGTCCTGGATCGTTCCGCCTTCGCCGAAGCGGGCGTCTCGGTCACCGCGTTCGGCGTGGGCCGCCGGTGAAGCTGGTCACCGGGGGCGCCGGATTCATCGGCAGCGCCGTGGTCCGGGCCCTGCTGGCCCGCGGTGAGGAGGTCCGCGTCGTGGACGACCTCTCCAAGGGCGCGTCGTCGATCCCCGAGGGCGTGGAGCCGGTCGCCGGCGACATCGCCGATCCCCAGATCTGCGCCCGCGCCTTCCAGGACGTCGACGTGTGCTTCCACCTGGCGGCCAAGATCGGCGGCATCGGCTACTTCCACCGGTATCCCGCCGACATCCTGGACGACAACAACGGCATGCTGTCCCGGGTCTTCCGCACCGCCACCGAGCGCGGGACCAAGGTCGTGTACGTGTCGTCGTCCATGGTGTTCGAGCGGGCGACGGAGTTCCCCACGCCCGAGGAGGCCCTGGACCGGTCGCCGCCGCCGTTCTCCGCCTACGGGTTCTCGAAGCTGGTCGGGGAGTGGTACTGCCGGGCCTTCCACGAGCAGTTCGAAACCCCGTTCGCCATCGCCCGGCCGTTCAACGCGTACGGGCCCGGCGAGCACGCCGAGCGGGAGCCGGGGCTGGCCCACGTCATCCCCGATCTCATGGAGAAGATCTCCTCGGGGCGGCGGCCCATCCCCATCTTCGGTGACGGGTCGCAGAGCCGGAGCTTCACGTACGTCGACGATGTGGCGGACGCCATCGTCACCATCGGGCTCGATCCTCGGGCCGAGGGCCGCGACTTCAACATCGGCACCGGGGTGGAGACGTCCGTCCGGGAGCTCCTGGACCTGTTGTGGCGGATCATGGGCGAGGCGGGAGAACCCGACGTGGCGCCCGGGGACACGCTCCCCGTGGACGTCAAGCGCCGGGCTCCGGACGTCACCAGGATCCGCTCGGTGCTCGGGTGGCAGGCCAGGGTCGGGCTCGAGGACGGACTGAGACGCACGGCGGAATGGCATCAGGAGGTTCGGCGAACCTCCTCCTCTAGACTGGTCGGATCCGGAGACGCTCCATGAACGCGTCCACGCCGTCGCTTCCCGATCGCGAACCCAGGTACGACACCGAGGTCGACCTGGCCAAGCGGAACACCTCCCAGACCCAGATCGTTCTGCTGACGGGCCGGGACAAGAAGGTCCTGGACGTTGGGCCGGCCACCGGCTACGTCGCCCGGGCCCTCCGACAGCGTCGATGCCGCGTCACCGGCATCGAGGTCGATGCGGAGGCCGCCGCGGCGGCGGCCCGGTTTTGCGAGCGGATGATCGTCGGGGACGTCGAGGAGGTGGACTTCCAGGAGCTGTTCGGGACCGAACGGTTCGACGTCGTCATCTTCGGCGACGTGCTCGAGCACCTCCGCGATCCCCACGCCGTCCTCCAGCGGACCGCCGGGATCCTGGCCCCCGGCGGATATGTGGTGGCGTCCATCCCCAATATCACGCACGGAAGCGTCCGTCTCCTGCTGCACCGGGGCGAGTTCCGGTACACCGACCGGGGCATCCTGGACCGCACCCACCGGTGGTTCTTCGACCGGCGCGGGGTGGAGGAGCTGTTCGGCGAGTCCGGATACGGGATCCGCGAGTGGCGGCGCGTGCTGCTGGAGGTGTTCGAGCCTCCGGAAGCGGATCTGCGAGAGGAGGAGTTTCCTCCCCAGCTGGTGGAGGAGATCACCAGGGCCCCCGAGGCCAGGACGTACCAATTCGTCGTCCGTGCCCAGCCCGTCCGGGTCACGGCGACGCCGAGGCCGGCGGACGGCCGATCCCGGACCCCGGTCACCGTCATGGAGATCGGCGCGGACGACGCGACGGAGCTTGAGGGCCGCCTGACCGACGCACTCACCCGGCTGACGGAGTCCGAGGCCCGATATCGCCGCGTTGTGGACAGCACCGGGTTCCGCCTCCTGGAGCGGCTGCGAGCGTTCATCGGCCGCATCGCCCCGTGGGGGACCCGGCGACGCCAGGTCGCCCTGCTGCCGTCCAAGGCATCCCGGGTCATCTCGCGAGAGGGCCTGCCCGGCTTCTTCCGCCGCCTCCTGCGGGTGTGGGCGTGGATGCCGGCGCTGGTGCGGCCCGCCCTCCCCAAGGTGACCACCCCCGACGAACGGTACGAGCTCTGGCTGTATCTCAACGCGCTCGCCCCGGCCCGCCTCCGGGCTACCGCCCGGACGGTTCGTCGCCTCTCGTTCCGTCCCACGTTCAGCATCGTGATCGCCACCTATGAGACGGACCCGGAATGGCTGTGGGGGGCGGTGGAGTCGGTTCGCCGGCAGATCTATCCGAAGTGGGAGCTGTGCATCGCCGATGATGGATCGACCAGGGAGGACACCCTGGCGTTGCTGCGCGAGCTCGAAACCCGCGATCCACGCATCCGGGTGACCTACGGCGAGCATCGGGGCATCGCCGGGGCCACCAACGCGGCGCTGAGCATGGCCCGGGGAGCGTTCGTGGGCTTCCTGGACCACGACGACGAGCTGAAACCCAACGCGCTGGCCGAGGTGGCGAAGCTGCTCAACGTGCGTCGGGACCTCGACTACATCTACAGCGACGAGGACAAGAAGGACGTCACCGGCAGGCTGACCACCCCGTTCTTCAAGCCCGGATGGTCACCGGACCTGCTCACGTCGGTGAACTATGTCACCCACTTCAGTGTGTATCGCAAGGAGATCCTCGACCGCCTGGGAGGCCTGCGCGCGGGGTATGAGGGCAGCCAGGACTTCGACCTGGCGCTTCGGGCCACGGAGCTGACCGATCGCATCGGGCACGTTCCGCTGCCCCTCTACTCGTGGAGGAAGGTCCCCGGCTCGGCCGCCGCCTCGCTGTCGTACAAGACCTACGCGTACGAGGCGGGCCGCCGGGCGCTGGCCGACGCCCTGCGTCGGCGCGGCCACCCCGGATCGGTCGAGGACGGTCTGGTTGAGGGACGGTACCGGGTGCGCTACGAGATCCGCGGCGATCCCGAGGTGCTGATCGTCATCCCCACCCGCGACCGGCTGGACCTGCTGGAGCGATGTGTGGAATCGGTCGAGCGCACGTCGACGTACCCGAACTACCGCCTGCTGGTGGTGGACAACGGGAGCACCGAGCGCGACACGCTGCAGTACCTGGAGCGTTTCGGCGGTGAAGTGCTTCGCCATCCGGGGGAGTTCAACTTCGCCCGGATGATGAACGCCGCCGCGGCGCGGTCGGGCGGGGCCGGGATCCTGCTGTTCCTGAACAACGACACCGAGGTCATCTCTCCCGAGTGGATCGAGGCGATGGTCGAGCACGCACAGCGGTCCGAGGTGGCCGCGGTCGGGGCCCGGCTGCTGTTCCCTGACGGCGAGCCACAGCACGAGGGCATCGTCGTCGGTATCGGAGGGGCGGCGGCCAGGAACCTGGCGCATCCGTACTTCGGGCTGGGGGAGACCGTCCGGAACTGCTCGGCGGTCAGCGCGGCGTGCATGGCCACCCGGACCGAGGTGTTTCGTGAGCTGGGCGGATTCGAGGAGCGGCTGGCGGTGGCCTTCAACGATGTCGACTTCTGCCTCCGGGCCCGCGAGAAGGGGTACGAGGTCGTCTACACCCCTCATGCGGTCCTGTACCACGACGAGGGCAGCAGCCGGGGTGTCGGTGGCTCACAGTCTCCGGAGGACGAGCGGTTCTTCCGGGCACGGTGGTCCTCCTACCGAGATCCCTTCTACCACCCCGCCTTCGACCCCAATCGACCGTTCGAGCTGAACCTGTCGGGGGAGACCAGCACGTGACCGCAGGGGAGTCGAGCCCCGCGCAAGAAGCGGAGCTCCTGGTGGAGGCCAGCCGGGTCTCGGACGAGGACGTCGACAACATCCGCGACTCGCACGAGCGGCTGACCGGGCCCCGCCGGGTGGGGTCGGTCAACTGGTTCATCCCTGACGTCGACAACCCCTTCTACGGAGGCATCCACACGATCCTTCGGTTCGCCGATCACTTCCGTCAGCGTGGCGTGGAGAACCGGTTCGTTGTTGTCGGTCTCGGACCGGAGGAGCGGGTCCGCAGCGCCCTCACGCGTGCGTTCCCCGGACTGGCCGACGCTCCCATCCTGGTCAGCGGGGGAGCCCGGGACATCGAGCGGTCCCTTCCACATGCCGACGCGGCCGTCGCCTCGCTGTGGTCGACGGTGTATCCCCTGGTTCGGTCGAGATGCGCCGACCGCTACTTCTACTTCGTGCAGGACTTCGAGCCGATGTTCTATCCGGCGGGGACGAGCTACGCGCTGGCCGAGGAAACCTACCGGATGGGCCTGTACGGGATCGTGAACGGCCCGGTGCTCAAGGACGTGTACGAGTCCTACGTCAACCGAGCGGTGGCCTTCCTGCCCTGTGTGGACACCGAGATCTTCCACCCCGGTCCCGGACGGTCCAAGGACGACCAGCGCTTCAAGGTCTTCCTCTACGGCCGCCCCGGCCATCCCAGGAACTGCTACGAGCTCGGCATCTCTGCGCTCCACCACGTTCGCAAGCGGCTCGGGGAGCGGCTTCACGTCGTCACCGCCGGCGCCGACCAGCCCCGACCCTCGGGTGAGGAGGACTGGATCGAGCACCTGGGGCTTCTGCCCTACGAGGAGACGGCCCGGCTGTACCGGGAGTGCGACGCGGGCCTGATCCTCAGCGTCTCCATGCATCCCTCCTATATCCCGTTCCAGCTCATGGCCAGCGGTGCCCTCGTGGTGAGCAACCGGAACCCGGCAACCGGTTGGCTGCTTCGGGATGGAGAGAATTGCCTGCTCGGAGGGGCAACGGCCGAAGGCCTGGCCGGGGCCCTGCACCACGGGCTCACCGAGCCGGCGGTGCGGCGGACGCTGACGGCGCAGGCGCTGGACGACATCCGTCGCCACCACTCGGATTGGGTTCCCCAGATGGAGCGAGTGTTCCGATTCATCGAAGACCCGACCGCCGATGGTGCCTCGGATGCGGAGTCGATGCCCTCCGCCGAGTCGATCGGGCCGGAGCGGATCGCCGCCATGCGCCCGCTCGACAGCGAGCGCCACTATCGCGCCCTCATCAAGACCAAGGACCTGGCGATCGAGGAGAGGGATGCCCTGATCCGTGAGCAGGAGGCGGTGATCGAGGATCGGGAAGGCATCCTCATCGGCAAGGCCGAGCAGATCACGGAGAAGGACCTGGCCATCGCCAGGCGCGACGAGATGGTGACCGAACGGGACCGGGCCATCGCGGAGTACCAGAGCACGTTCCTGTTCCGGTTCGCGTCGGGGCTGCAACGCTGGTTGGAGCGCGTGGCTCCATGGGGGACCCGTCGACGGGGCGTCGTCGTGCAGATTCGTGCCGGGCTCGGCGCTCTCGTCAACGGCGGGTTGTGGTCGTTCCTGCGGTGGCTCCTGAGCCCGTGGCGCTGGGTCCCGGGCCTGTTCCGTGCCCCCTTGGGGCCCACCCGCGTGCCCAGCGGGATCGCCGCGGCGGATGACAAGGTCCCGGACCCCTACCAGATGTGGCTTCGGCGTCATCACCCCCGAGGGGAACGCCTCCGGGAGCTCCGGGACGAGGCGGAGCTGCTGCAGTACCGCCCGCTGATCAGCGTCCTCGTCCCGGCCTATCGGTCGGACCTCCGGTTGCTGCGGGAGGCCATCGACTCCGTGCGGGCCCAGGTCTACGAGCACTGGGAGCTGTGCATCGTGGACGACGGCTCTGCCCGGCGTGATGTCCGGAAGCTCCTGCGACGGTACCGGCGAGGCGACGGACGTATCAGGATCCGTTTGCTTCGAACCAACCGGGGGATCGCGGGGGCTTCGAACGAGGCGCTGGCCATGGCCCGAGGAGAGTTCGTGGCCCTCCTGGACCACGACGACATCCTGCAACCCGACGCGCTGCTCGAAGTCGGCAAGCTGCTGAACCAGCGTCGCGACCTCGACTACATCTACACCGACGAGGACAAGCTGGACCTCGACGGGCGGCGACTCGATCCTTTCTTCAAACCTGACTGGTCGCCCGACCTGCTGCTTTCGCTGAACTACGTGACCCATCTCAGCGTCTTTCGCCGGGAAGTGCTGGATCAGGTGGGCGGGTTCCGCCGGGGTTTCGAGGGGAGCCAGGACTACGATCTGGTGCTCCGGGCCACCGAGCTCACGGACCGGATCGCCCACATCCCCAAGCCTCTGTATTCGTGGCGAACGGTCCCCGGCTCGGCGGCGGGCTCCGATGAGGCCAAACCCTATGCCTACGAGGCCGCCAAGCGGGCCCTTGGGGAGGCCTTGGAGCGTCGGGGTCACCCGGGCGTGATCGAGGATGGTGTGGTCCGGGGCTACTACCGGGCCCGGTATCCCATCCGCGGAGCGCCGTCCGTGTCCATCATCATCCCCACCCGGGACCGCGTGGAGCTCCTCCGCCGATGCATCACGAGCATCCGAGAGCGATCGACCTACACCAACTACGAGATCGTGGTTCTCGACAACAACAGCACCGACCCGGAGACCAAGGAGTACCTGGCCGGGCTGGACGCCCGGGTCCTCCCGTACCCGGAAGCGTTCAACTTCGCCCGGATGATGAACATGGCGGCCTCGAGCGTCGATTCGGAGTTCGTCCTGTTCCTGAACAACGACACCGAGGTCGTCTCGCCGGACTGGATCGAGGCCCTGCTCGAGCACGGGCAGCGGGCGGAGGTCGCTGCGGTGGGGGCTCGCCTCCTGTTTTCCGACGGGACGTCCCAGCACGAGGGCATCCTGGTCGGTCCCGGCGACGGGCTCGCCGGGAACGTGGATACAGGAGGCTATTTCCTCCTCGGCCGGGTCATCCGGAACTGTTCGGCCGTGACGGGGGCGTGCATGCTCCTGCGCCGCGAGGTCTTCCGAGAGTTGGGCGGCTTCGAGGAACAGCTCGCCGTGGCCTATAACGACGTGGACCTGTGCCTCCGGGCCCGGGAAAAGGGCTACCTGATCGTCTATACGCCATACGCCGAGCTCCTCCACCATGAAGGTGGAACTCGGGGCCGGACGGGACGGACGCATCCGGAAGCGGAGGAGCGTCTCTTCCGGGCCCGATGGGGAAGCTACCGGGACCCGTACTACAACCCGAACCTCGACATCGACCGGCCGTTCGACATGAAAGCGCTGATCGACCGGTGACGTCCTCGGAGATGGCCGGCCCTGAGCAGCAGCCCGAAGGCGTCGACGTCGCTCGCCTGTATCGCGAGCGCTTCGACGAGGGAGAGCTGGCGTTCAAGCGCCGAGCGTGGGAGATCCTCTGCGCCCGCGTGTTCCAGCAGTACATCGACGCGGACGACACCGTCGTCGATCTGGGAGCCGGCCACGGCGAGTTCATCAACGCGATCCACTGTGGAACGAAGATCGCGGTCGACCTGAACCCGGACGTTCGTTTCCACGTGCGACAGGCCAAAGTGATCGTCGCGGACAGCACCGACATGCGAGAGCTTCAGGATGCATCCGTGGACGTCGTGTTCTCTTCAAACTTCTTCGAGCATCTGCCCGGCAAGCGGGCGGTCATCGACACCCTTCACGAGTGCCGTCGCATCCTCCGCCCCGACGGCACCCTGATCCTGCTCCAGCCCAACATCCGATACCTGGCCGGGAGGTACTGGGACTTTTTCGACCACCACACGCCGCTGACCGACCGCAGCATGGCGGAGGCCCTCCGGCTGACCGGGTTCGACCCCGAGCGGATCGTCCCCAGGTTCCTCCCCTACACCGTGAAGGACTCGCGGTTCGGGCGGTCCGTCGCCCTTCTGCGCCTGTACCTTCGGATGCCGGTGATGTGGCGCCTCTTCGGTCGCCAGATGCTCATCGTGGCTCGTCCTCAGAGATGAGGCCCGCGGAGCTGGAAGAGTTCGTCCGCCGGCGCACCACTACGGCGACCTTGCAGGACGGGACCCGGGCCCGCCTCCGTCCCATCGTCCCAGACGACAAGGGCCGCCTGGTGGCGGCGTTCGAGCGCCTCTCGCCGGAGTCACGGTACCGGCGGTTCATGGCGCCCATCGCGGAGCTGACCGAAGAGCAGCTGATCCATCTCACCGAGGTGGACTACCGCGACCACTTCGCGTGGGTGGCTCTTTCGCTGGATGAACCGGGCCTCACGGCGGTGGGTGTCTCGCGCTACGTCCGGGCTCCCGACGAGCCCGACGTGGCCGAGGCCGCGGTCACCGTGGTCGACGATTACCACGGCCGGGGCCTGGGCCGTCTGCTGCTGGAGGCGTTGGGAGCCGTGGCGCTGGAGAACGGGATCCGGTGGTTCCGCGGGTACGTCCTGGAGGACAACCGGCCGATGCGCGAGCTCCTGGAGGGCATGGGTGCCCGGATGGAGCACGACTCCGCGGGCCTGGCCCGCATGGAGCTGGAGCTCCCGAAACGGGCGTCCGAGCTCCGCGCGTCGCCGATGTACGAGGTCCTGAGGGCCGTGGCGTCCGGGCACGGTCCCGTGTTCCTGCGACCCGAGACGCTCTCCGAAGCCCGCCGCCGCTAGCCCGACCGCTGTGCGGCTTTTGCGACGATGCGGGAAGAGTGGCAGAATCCGCGCGCCGTCGAAAGGGGAGGGTTCAGTGAGGGGTCGGGAGGGCGCGCGTGCCGGAGCCCTGCTCGTGCTCGCCTCGCTGGTCGCCGGCCTGGTTCTCTCGCCCCCGGTCGTCGCCGAGCCGGCAACCGCAACCAAGAGCTTCGTCCGGAAGCTCGTGAATCGCCGGGTGGCGAACCTCGCCGCCAGGATCCGGGGGACGCAGCTGTCCACGTTCTCCACCTCCCAGCCCGGTCCCGTCCCCATCACCGGGACGAATACGGACGTCCCTGTGGCCACGTTGAGCGTCCCGCCCGGGAGCTATGCGCTGTTCGCCAAGCTCTGGTGGCGGCCGATCCAGGCCTCGTCGACCCAGGCGGGAGGAGAGATCGAGTGCGAGCTTGTGGCCGACGGGATCGTCGATACCTCCCGGGGGGCCGGGGTCGGGGACTTCGATTACGGGACGCTCACGCTGATCGGGTCGAGCGAGTCGAGCGCCGACCGCACCGTCACGCTCCGGTGCCGGGATGAGTTCAGCGCCGGGAACCCCGTCGAGGTTCACAACCTGAACCTCACCGCGATCACGGTGGGGAACGTCGTGACCCGGGTTGCGTCCGTCGCTCGCAGCGGTTCGGCGGCCGAGCCCCCGCCGCGGCCGGGCCGGGCCACCCGGTAGACTCACCGAGCCCATGGGTGAGCGTGTCGCCATCGTCGGCGCGGGCCACGCCGGGTTCGCCCCGATCACCGCGGGCGTCTCGTACAAGGAGCTCTCGTTCGAGGCGGCCATGCGGGCCTACGACGATGCCGGGGTGGAGCCTCGGAAGGACGTGGACTCCTTCGTGGCCGTGTCAGAGGACTTCTGGGAAGGGACCAGCATCTTCGACGAGTACGTTCCCGATCAGATCGGTGGGGCGCTCCGTCCCGTCCACACGGTGTCCGCGGACGGGCTGTTCGCCGTGGCCACCGCGGTGATGTTGATCCGTTCCGGGAACGCGGAGATCGTCGCCGTCGAGGGCCATTCGAAGGCTTCCGACATCCTCACGCTGGGGCACATCCATCAGTTCGCCCTCGATCCGGTGTGGAACCGGCCGTTGGGCCTCCCTCCTCTGGCCCTGGCGGGGTTGGAGATGAACCGCTACCTGGAGGTCAGCGGGGCCACCGAGGAACAGTGCGCGCTGGTGGTGGAGAAGAACCGGCGCAACGCGCTGGACAATCCGCGGGCGGCGTACCCGACGGATATGACCGCGGACGACGTCGAGGCCTCCGGCCCGGTGTGGTGGCCGCTGCGCGGGCTCGACGTGGCCCAGCGGGCCGACGGCTGCGTGGTGCTGGTCCTGGCGTCGGAGGCGCGGGCC
This sequence comes from Actinomycetota bacterium, assembly GCA_035947055.1. Lineage (GTDB taxonomy): Bacteria > Actinomycetota > UBA4738 > UBA4738 > CALAEC01 > DASZKM01. The sequence continues at coordinate 14,154 of DASZKM010000051.1, read as the reverse complement.
CGGGAGCTGACGGACGACCCCGTGTGGGTGGCCGGTGTGGGGTGGTCGTCGGGAACGCCGACGCTGGAGAGCCGGAGCTGGGACGAGGCCGACTACGTCCGTCAGGCGGCCAACCGCGCGTACGAGATGGCCCGGCTCGGCTCGCCGACCCGGGACGTGGACCTCGCCGAGGTCGACGACACGTATTCCTACCGGGAGCTGATGCATCTCGAGGCCCTCCGGCTGGCCCGGCCGAGCGATGCCGGGCCGATGCTGGAAGAGGGGTTCTTCGGACGTGACGGGGAGCTGCCGGTGAATGCGTCGGGCGGATCGCTCGGCCAGGGGTATCTGTTCGAGGCCAACGGTCTGGCCCGGGCGCTGGAATGCGTTCTCCAGCTCCGGGGTGAGGCCGGGGAGCGGCAGGTGGAGGACGCCGGCGTGGCCGTGGCGCAGTCATGGCGGGGCGTCCCCACCACCACGGCGGCGGTCGCGGTGTTCGCCTCCCAGGAGGCAGCGGCGTGACCGCGGTGTCCCCTCCTCTCGACCACGTGTACTACTGGACCTCCGACATGGACCGGGGGGTGCGGTTCTACCAGGACGTCCTCGGCCTTCCCCTGGTCCGCCGTGATGGCGCCGAGTGGGCGCTGTTCGACACGGGGGCCGTCCGTTTCGCGCTGCACGGCGCGACGCAGGGCCGGCCCGTGGAGCGGGGCGGAGCGACCGCCGTGTTCCGGGTGGACGACCTGGACGCGGCCCGGACCGCGCTGGAGGCCCGGGGAGCGGCGTTCGACGAGCACGTTGGAGAGGTGCAGGGCTTCGCCCGGTTCGCGTCGTTCCGTGACCCCGACGGGAACGTGGTCCAGCTCATCGAGTATTCCGGCGATCGGGAGCGGGCGTAATGGGACAACGGGTGGCGGTCGTGGGGGCGGGCATGACCCGGTTCGTGCGCCGGGCCCAGGAGACCGGCAAGGAGCTGGCCTGGCAAGCGGCCCGGGCCGCCCTGGACTCCGCGGAGATGACCCTGGACGACATCGATTGCGTGGCCTTGGGATCGGCGCCCGATGCGTTCGACGGCGTGCACATGAAGGGCGAGTACCTGTCCGACGGAGCCGGTGCGTTCGGGAAGCCGTACTTCCGGACCTACGTCGGCGGGGGGACCGGTGTGTTCGCCACGATCCAGGGCTGGTACCAGGTGGCCTCCGGGATGTTCGACACCTGTCTGGTCGTGTGCGAGGAGAAGATGTCCTCGGTGCAGCCCCACGCCCAGGGCGCGTTCATCACGATCTTCGACAACATCCTGGAGCGAGCGCTGGGTCCCAACCTGCTGTGGATCTTCGCCCTGGAGATGAACCGGTACATGAGCGTCCACGGCCTGGACAAGCGGGACATCGCCCAGGTCGCGGTGAAGAACAAGCGCAACGCGGCGAACCACCCGGCGGCGCTCCTCGGCGAGGCCGACATCACCGTCGATGACGTCCTGAAGTCCGAGGTGCTGGCGTGGCCGGTGCAGCGCCTCGACGTCTCTCCCGTCTCCGACGGCGCCGTGGCCGTCGTCCTGGCCGCCGAGCACGTCGCCAAGCGGGTCACCGACCGCCCGGTGTGGGTCGACGGTGTCGGCTGGCACCTGGACACCGCGTACTGGACCAACCGCGACCTGTACTACCCGCGGTACGTGGAGTACGCGGCCCGGCAGGCGTACGAGATGGCGGGGATCCGTGAGCCGCGCAAGGAGATCAACATCGCCGAGGCGTACGACCCCTTCGACTACAAGGAGCTCCATCACCTGGAGGGGCTCCTGCTGTTCGACAAGGGGAAGGCCCCCGAGGCCATGAAGGACGGCGTCCTCAACCGAGATGGGGACCTTCCCTCGACACCTTCCGGGGGTTTGCTGGGCGTGGGGAACCCCATCGCCGCCGCCGGGCTGATGAAGATCGCCGAGCTGTTCTGGCAGCTGCGGGGGGAAGCCGGAGGAAGGCAGGTGCCCGGCGATCCTCGGAAGGGCGTGGCCCAGGCCTGGGGAGACCTCATGCAAGTGGGCACGGTTGTGGTGATGGGCCGGTGACCGCGCGGCGGACGTCCCGGGGGAAGCTGAAGGCGGTGGCCCCACGGGAGATCCCGGCCATGCCCGGACGCATGCTGGGACCCCGGCCGCTGAAGGACCGCGAGTTCCGTGACGCCGTCGGGGCAGTGGACTTCGCCGTCGACGCCCGGTACGCGTGGGACGCGGGCATCGCCGTCAGCGAGTACCTGCGCGGCCTGAAGGCCGGCCGGATCCTGGCCCGGAGCTGCCGGCAGTGCCGCCGGATCCTGGTTCCTCCCCGGATGTTCTGCGAGCAATGTTTCCGGCCCACCGACCGGTGGCTCCAGGTGCGCGACACCGGCCGCGTCAACACGTTCTCGATCTGCTACATCCGGTGGGACATGGAGCCGCTCCGCGAGCCGGAGCTTCCCGCGGTCATCGAGATCGACGGCGCCTCCCCGGGGATGGGGTTCATGCACAAGCTCGGCGAGGTCGAGCCCGACGCCGTGGCCGTGGGCCTCGAGGTCGAAGCGGTGTGGAAGCCGGAGGAAGAGCGGGAGGGCTCGATCCTGGACATCCGGTACTTCCGTCCGCGCGATCCTGCCCGGCGAGCGGGACCCCGGCGACCGTCCGGCCGGCGCGCGCCGGGACGGCGGAAGAAGGCTGCCGGAGGGGGCGTGTAGATGTTCGAGAAGCTCACCGATCCGAAGGACGTGCGCCTGTGGGAGGGGCGCGTCCCGATCCGGCATCGATACACGCCCGGCGTGGCCGGCGAGGCGTTCTTCACCAGGCTCCGGGACCGGGGCGAGTTCCTGGCCTCGCGGTGCGACTCGTGCGGCATCACCTACTGCCCGGCTCGGCTGTTCTGCGAACGCTGCTTCGACGGACCGCTTCCCGCCGACCGGACCGCGGGTCCTCAGGGGACCGTCGAGTCGTTCACGGTCGGGTATCGAGGGATCGAAGGCGAGCGCCTGCAGGAGCCGGTGACCGTGGGCCTCATCCGCCTGGACGGAGCGGACACCGTGCTCGTCCACTTCCTGCTGGGCGAGGGGTTCGGGCTGGGCGACCGGGTGGAGGCCGTCCTGCAGCCCAAGGCCCGGCGCCAGGGGTCGATCCTGGACGTGCGGGGGTTCGCGGCAACCGACGGGAAACGAACCCGGTGAGCCGGCAACTGCCGCCACCGCCTCCCCCTCCACCCCCCGCGGACCGCCCGGCGTACGGCCCCGCCCATGCTTCCCGCTCCTTCCCGGGATGGGCCATGGGGGTCATCGTGGCCGGCGCCACGGTGGTGATCGGAGCGGTGGTGGCGTTCGTGCTGCTGGGAGACGACGGACCCCCTTCGCGGGCGGTGGTGCCCGCCGCGGTCAGCCCGGTACCAGGGGAGCAGGACGCCACCCCAGGTCCCGGCGAAAGCCCGTCCACCCTGCGGGAGCTCCTGCCGCAGTCGGTGGGGGAGTTCCAGCTCGTCACCGCGGACTCCGCGCCGCAGTTCGCCGAGAACCTCGACGCTACGGACGCCGTCGAATCCCAGTACCTCCGGCCGGACGGGAAGGAGATCCTCCACAACGTCGCGCTGTACAGGGACAGGGCCCGAGCCGCGGCCGGCCAGGACAAGCTGCTCGGCGGATTCGAGGAGATCGGGTACCAGGTGGTGGAGACGAATCGCTCGCAGGGGATCGAGGTAACCAGGCTCTCGGGGCCGAAGGAGGCCCTGGTGTGGACGCACGGCCCCATCCTGGCCACGGTGGAGGGTCCGCCCGACGTGACGACCCAGTTCTACCTGGATCTTCCGTACTGATGGATTTCGATCTCAGCACGGAGCAGGAGGAGTTCCGCAAGGCCGTCCGAGCCTTCGCCGAGAACGTCGTCGCTCCTCGAGCGGAGGAGATGGACCGCACCGAGGAACTTCCGCTCGACATCGTCAAGCAGATGGCCGAGCTCGGCTTGTTCGGGCTTCCCTTCCCCGAGGAGTACGGCGGCCAGGGCTCCGACCTGTTCACGCTGTGTCTGGCCATCGAGGAGCTGGCCCGGGTCGACTCGTCGATCGCCATCACGCTGGAAGCCGCGGTAGGGCTGGGAGCGAACCCCATCTACCGCCACGGCACCGAGGAGCAGAAGCAACGATGGCTGGTCCCCATGTGCCGGGGCGAGATCCTCGGTGCGTTCGGGCTCACCGAGCCGGGAGGCGGGTCGGACGCTGCGGCCACCAAGACCACCGCCCGGCTGGAGGATGGTCAGTGGGTCATCAACGGGTCGAAGGCGCTGATCACCAACTCGGGGACCGCCATCTCCAAGGTGTGCACGATCACCGCGGTGACCGGTCAAGGCCCCGACGGCGAGAACGAGATCTCCTCGATCATCGTCCCTTCCGATACCGCCGGGTTCGGGGTCGGCCAGTCGTACCGCAAGATCGGGTGGCGGGCATCCGACACCCACGAGCTGTCGTTCAACGACTGCCGGGTCCCTGAGGAGAACCTCCTGGGGGAGCGGGGGAAGGGGTTCGCCCAGTTCCTGGAGACGCTGGACGACGGCCGAGTGGCCATCGCCGCGCTGGCCGTGGGCCTGGCCCGGGGCTGTCTGGACGAGAGCGTGAAGTACGCACACGAGCGGGAGGCGTTCGGCCGGCCCATCGGCTCGTTCCAGGCCATCCAGTTCAAGCTGGCGGACATGCGGGTGGCCGTGGACACCGCCCGGCTGGCCACCTACAAGGCGGCCTGGCTGCGGGATCACGGACGGCCGTTCAAGGCCGCGGCGTCGATCGCCAAGCTGTACGCCAGCGAGGTCGCGGTGACCTCCGCCCGCGAGGCCGTCCAGGTCCACGGGGGCTACGGCTTCATCGAGGAGTTCCCCGTGGCCCGGTTCTACCGGGACTCGAAGGTCCTGGAGATCGGGGAGGGAACCAGCGAGGTCCAGCGGATGCTGATCGCTCGCGACCTGGGCCTTCCCGGCACCGAGCCGTAGCGCACGCTCCCGAGGGGCTTGTCGTTCTTCAGAACAGCGATGGTCCGTGCCGAAGAGAGGGTGCTTGAATCACACCTTTGTAAGGCGCACGGTGGAAATGACAAATTCCGTTGACAGGCGGACCAAGCATCGGATAGGGATAAGGACTCTCATGACGAGCCGGGGCTTCACCCTTCCCCGCCTCCGGCCCGCCGCCGGAGGTCTGGTGGCCCTGCTCCTCCTGATGTCTGCCCCGATGGTTTGGGCTCAGGACACGCAGGAGGAGCTCGATGCCGCGCGCAAGAAGCTGAAGGCCGTCCGAGAGGAGTTCCGGGAGGTTCAGGACCGCCGGGCGGCCCTTCAGGAAGAGATCACCAGCATCACCACCCGCATCTCGCAGGCCCTTCGGCAGAAGGAGGCCCTGGAGCACGCCATCGAGGGGGCGGAAGCGGAGATCACCGCCTCGGAGCGGGCCGCGAAGCAGCTCCAGGGACGGCTGAACGACCGGGCCCGGGACGCGTACATCCGTGGTCCGGCGGGAGCCCTGGACCTCGTGCTGCAGTCGAACTCGCTGGGCGAGCTGTCCGAGCGGTTCAACTTCCTGGAGGTCCTCAGCCAGGCCGATGCCAACCTGGCCACGGGGCTGGATGCCGAACGGAAGCAGGTCGCGGAGCTCCGCAAGGACCTGAAGTCGTACCTCAAGGACCACCAGCTCCTCATCGACAGCCTGGAGGCCGAGTCGGCCGCGCTGCAGGGCGCGTTCGCGGAAGCGAAGGCCGTGGAGGCGGAGCTCGAGGACAAGTACGACGAGGCCAAGGGCCTGGTGGCTCAGCTCGAGGCCCAGCTCCAGCAGGAGCTCCTGGCCCAGTACGGCATCACCAGCAGCAGCGGTCCGCCGCTGTCCGCGGACGGCCCGTTCTACTGGTGCCCCGTGGACCAGCCTCGCTCGTACATCGACGACTTCGGGTTCCCCCGGGTCGGCCACACCCACCAGGGCAACGACATCTTCGCCCCGCACGGCACGCCGATCCGGGCCCCGTTCGCCGGAACCGCCGAGGAGTCCTCGAACAGCTTGGGTGGGTTGTCGGTGCACGTGTACGCGTCCGCCAACGCCGACTACGTCTACAACGCGCACCTGTCCGGGTATGCGGGCGTCGACGGAGCACAGGTGAACCCGGGCGACGTCATCGGGTACGTGGGCACCACGGGGAACGCGGCGGGGACTCCGCCCCACAACCACTTCGAGTACCACCCCGGGGGAGGCTCGGCGATCAGCCCCTACCTGTACCTGAACGAGGTCTGCGGCGTCGGCGGTAGCGGCTAGCCGGCGCGGAACGACCGAATCGGACGCGGCCCGCAACGACACCTCGCCTATACTCGGACCGCCAGGAGCGCGATGACGTGACTCGTTCGAAGGATCGTCCCTGGATCTTCCGGACCTACGCCGGATACGCCACACCGCGACAGACCAACGAGCGGTTCAAGGCGAATCTGGCGAAGGGGCAAACCGGCCTGTCCGTGGCGTTCGACCTGCCCACCCAATGCGGGTACGACGCCGACCATCCCATGTCGAAGGGCGAGGTGGGCCGGGTGGGCGTTCCGGTGTCTCACGTCGGCGACATGCGCACGGTGTTCGACGGGATCCCACTGGCCGAGATGAACACCTCGATGACCATCAACGCCACCGCCGTCTGGCTGCTGGCGATGTACGTGGCGGTGGCCGACGAGCAGGGAGCGGCGCGCGCCTCGCTGGCCGGGACCACGCAGAACGACATCCTCAAGGAGTACCTGTCCCGGGGGACGTACGCATTTCCGCCGGCGCCGTCCATGCGGCTGACCACCGACCTGGTCACCTGGACGTTCCGCGAGGTGCCCAAGTGGAACCCCATCAACGTGTGCTCGTACCACCTGCAGGAAGCCGGGGCCGGCCCCGTCCTGGAGACCGCGTTCACGATGGCCAACGCGGTGGCCGTGGTCGACGCGGTGCGGGCCACGGGCCGGATCACGGACGCCGATCTTCCGGCGCTGGTGGGCCGGATCTCGTTCTTCTGCAACGCCGGCATCCGCTTCGTCGAGGAAGCCTGCAAGCTTCGAGCGATGGCCCGCCTGTGGGACCGAATCACCACGGAGCGCTACGGGGTGGAGGATGCCTCCTTCCGCCGGTTCCGGTACGGCGTCCAGGTGAACTCGCTGGGGCTCACCGCGGTGCAGCCGGAGAACAACGTGTATCGGATCCTGCTGGAGATGCTGGCCGTGACGCTGTCGAAGGACGCCCGGGCCCGGGCCGTCCAGCTGCCGGCGTGGAACGAGGCGCTGGGGCTCCCGCGAGCGTGGGACCAGCAGTGGTCGCTGCGTGCGCAGCAGATCCTGGCGGAGGAGTCGGACCTGTTGGAGTACGAGGACGTATTCCGCGGCTCGGAGGTGATGGAGCGGCGGACGGACGAGATCGAGTCGGCCGCATGGGAGGAATTCGAGCGAGTCCAGGAGCAGGGGGGCTCGGTCGAGGGCCTGGGATACATGAAGGAGCGGCTGGTCGCCGAGCACGCCGAACGGCTGCGGCAGATCGAGTCGGGCGAGCGCATCGTCGTCGGCGTGAACAAGTACACGCAAACCGAACCGTCGCCGTTGGTGGAGGGTCTGGGAGAAGGCTTCGCGTTCCACCAGATCGACCCGGAGGCCGAGGCCGAGCAGGTGGAGACGCTTCGCCGGTGGCGGACCGAGCGGGATGACGCTGGGGTTCGCGAAGCGCTCGACGCGCTGCGGCGCGCCGCCCAGTCCGATGAGGAGAACCTGGTGCCCGTCTCGGTGCAGGCGGCGGAAGCGGGCGTGACCACGGGGGAGTGGGCCGAAGCGCTTCGCGACGTGTTCGGCGACTACCGGGCCCCGACCGGCGTGTCGGACACGGCGATGGCGGGATCGGCGCCCGAAGCGCTGGAGACAGCTCGCCGCAAGGTCCAGGATGCCGCGCGACGGTTGGGCGCTGCCCGTCTGCGGTTGCTGGTCGCCAAGCCCGGGCTCGACGGTCACTCCAACGCCGCCGAGCAGGTCGCCGTGCGCGCTCGCGATGCCGGCTTCGAGGTGATCTATCAGGGCATCCGGCTGACGCCGGAGCAGATCGCCCGAGCCGCCGCGGAGGAGGACGTCCAGGCGGTGGGCTTGTCGGTGCTGTCCGGGGCGCACAACCTGCTCGTCCCCGAGGTGCTCGAGCGGCTCCGGGAGCAAGGGGTCGACCCGGCCACGGTCCCGGTGGTCGTCGGCGGGGTGATACCCGACGACGCCGCGGAGAAGCTGCTCGGGCTGGGGGCCGCTCGCGTGTACACGCCGAGGGACCACGATCTCAGCCGGATGGTTGGCGAGATCGCGGATCTCATCGGCGCCGGGAACGGCGACCGTTGACCGAGCCCGGCTGGAAGACCTCGATCTCCCAGGTAGCCCCGGGACGGATCACGGTCCGGGGATACGACCTCATGGAGCTGATCGGGCGGCGGTCGTTCGGCGATGTCGTCTACCTCCTGCTTTCGGGAGACCTCCCTGTGGGTAAGGAGGGCCGGATGATCGACGCGTGCCTCGTGGCGGCGGCCGAGCACTCTGTCGTGGCGCCCTCCGTCGACGCGGCCCGGTTCGTTGCGTCCGCCGGCGTGCCCCTGCAAGCGGCGGTCGCCGCCGGGGTGATCGGGCTGGGGGACCATCACGGTGGCGCCGTCGACGCCGCCGCGGCGGTGCTGATCGAGATCGCGGAGACGGGCCGATCGGATCGCGAAGCTGTAACCACAGTGGCGGCCCGCCTCAAGGCGGAGGGGAAACGCCTTCCCGGCTACGGCCACGTGGTCCACGACCCCGACCCTCGCGCGGGCCGGCTTCTGGAGGTCGCCGGGGAGCTCGGGTTCCGCGGGCGGTGGTGCTCTCTGGCCGAGACGCTGGAAGACGTGACCGAGGATGTATTCGGCCGGCGCCTGCGGATGAACGTGGACGGTGCCCTGGCTGCGATCCTGTTGGAGCTCGGGCTGGATCGGCGGCTGGGAAAGGCGTTCTACGTGATCGCCCGAACACCAGGCTTCGTGGCCCACGTGTTCGAGGAGCAGACCGAGGAGCGTCCGTATCGCGACGTGGGATGGGGCAACGTCGCCTACCAGGGCCCCGCGGAACGGCCGGTTCCGCGGCAAGAGGAGCGGTCGTGAGCGAGCGGATCGTGGCGGAGTTCCTGGACCCTACCGAAGCCTCGCTGGCCCGCAGCTACCTGCTCGACGCCGGCATCGATGCCCGGATCGAGGGGCCGGGGGAGGACCCACTTGCCGAGGGGCACAGATGGGTGCGGCTGATCGTTCCGGAGGACTTCGCGGATGAGGCGTCATCCATGCTCGCCGCCGGGATCCCCGGGGAAGACTACGAGGACGGCGAGGTCCTGGACCGGCGCCCGCCCATGTGGGTCGTGCTGGTCGCAGGCCTGGTTGCGCTAGCACTCATCGCCACCGCGATCCCTTATTCCCTCTGGCCGTGGCTGCTCGTGGTTGGCCTCGTGGCGTTTCTGCTGTGGCGCACGGTCGGGCCCCGCCGTCCGCGAGTCCCGAAGGAATAGGGCTCTACCCAGCTCCTCATCGCCCCGCCGCTCGCGCTACTCTGTCCGCCCACTGCCAACCGGGAGGCAACGGATGAAGCCTGAAGAGGTCAGGAAGGTCGGGGTCGTCGGCTGCGGGATCATGGGCTCGGGGATCGTGGAGATCGCCGCCAAGACCGGGGCCGAGGTCACCTACGTCGAGATCAGTGACGAGAAGGCCGAAAAGGGCCGGGCCAAGATCGAGAAGTCCCTGGGCAAGGCGGTGGACAAGGGCAAGATCCCGGCCGAGCAGCGGGACGAGGCCCTGGGCCGGATCACGGGAACGACGGACCTCGGCGAGCTGGCGGACAGCGACGTGGTCATCGAGGCGGCCACCGAACACCTGGAGACCAAGCTCGAGATCTTCCGGACCCTCGACAAGGTCACCCGTCCCGAGGTCGTTCTGGCCACGAACACCTCCTCGCTCCCCATCATCCAGATGGCCATGGTCACCGAGCGGCCGGACAAGGTCATCGGGACGCACTTCTTCAACCCGCCGCCGGTGATGAAGCTGCTGGAGATCATCCGGGCCATCACCACCTCGGACGAGACCTCCGAGTTCGCCGTCGGGCTCGGCGAGCGACTGGGCAAGACCACCGTCATGGCCAAGGACCGGGCGGGATTCATCGTCAACTACCTGCTGACCTACTACCTCAACAGCGCGATCCGGATGCTGGACGAGGAGTTCGCCACCAAGGAGGACATCGACACCGCGGTGAAGCTCGGCCTGAGCCACCCCCTGGGCCCGTTCGAGCTGCTGGACCTGATCGGGCTGGACACGATGATGTCGGTCGCCGAGGTGCTGTACGAGGAGTTCCGCGACCCGGACGTGGCCCCGCCGCCGCTGGCCCGCCGGATGGTCCAGGCCGGGTTCCTGGGACGGAAGACCGGCAAGGGCTTCTACGAGTACGACTGAGCTCGTTGCCCCGAGCCGTCGACCTGCACGTCCACCTCCCCACGGAGGAGTGGCTGAGCAACGCCATCGGCCCCCACCTGGAAGCCACCGAGCGCTACTTCCGGTCCCGGCCGGAGCGGAAGACCCTGGATCAGGTGGCGCAGGAGTACGCGGACCGAGACGTCCTCGGCGTGGTCCTGGACTGGGACGACGAATCCGTCACGGGCCGGACCTGGCTGGGCAACGACTTCCTCGCCTCCCTGCCCGAGAAGTATCCCGGCACGCTGATGGGCTTCGGGTCGGTCGATCCCCACGCCGAGGGAGCCATCGAGGAAATGAAGCGAGCGGCGGACCTCGGCCTTAAGGGGCTGAAGTTCCATCCGACCATGCAGGCCTTCGAGCCGGCGGACCAGCGCTTCTACCCGATATGGGGTCAGGCGCAGGACCTGGGCCTCGTGCTCCTGTTCCATACCGGGACCTGCGGGATCGCCGCCGGAACGCCGGGCGCCGGTGGGACCAAGATCCGGTACTCGCACCCGGGGTTCCTGGACACCCTGGGAGCCGACTTCCCGGGGGTCACGTGGCTGGCCGCGCACTTCGGATGGCCCTGGTATCTGGAATGCCTGGCCATCGCCCTGCACAAGTCGAACGTGTGGATCGAGCTCTCGGGATGGGCGCCGAAATACCTGCCGCCGGATGTGGTTCGGGAGGCCGGTAAGCGGCTCAACGATCGAACCCTCTTCGGCAGCGACTACCCGTTCATCTCGCTGGACCGCTGGTTCGAAGAGTTCGACCAGCTCGGGTACCCCGAGGAAGCCCAGGAAAATATCCTGCGGGGCAACGCCGCGAGCTTGCTGGGCTTGGCAGACTGAGCGACCGTTTCGTCCCTCGAGGGGCTAGTCCGAACGGTCTAGTGGCAACCGCCCGATCGAGCCATTGTCGCTACTCTCCGTAGCACCTAGCATCAGGGTTCTGCTCGGGAAGGGGGTGAACATGAACTCACGCAAGAAGCTGCTGGCCGTGATCCTCGGTGCGGTCTTCGCGCTGGGAACGGTCGGCCACGCGTTCGCCGCCACGCCGAAGGGCCTTCGCGGTTACGAGGGCCAGCCCGGGAACCAGGGCGGGAAGCCCGGCAAGCCCGGGGGCACCTCCACCGGCCTCAAGGGGTACGAGGGACGACCCGGCAACCAGGGCGGCCGGTAGCGAGCACCGCGCACCCGGGGGCGGCCAACGGTCGCCTCCGGGACGCGCACGTCTAGGTCAGCTGTTGGTAGACCTTCAGCGTCATCCGTGCCGTCTGCTCCCAGGAGTACAGCGCGGCCCGGTCCCGGCCCGTGGCACCGAGTCTCTCCGCAAGATCACGGTCGCCCACCAGCCGCTCGATCCCTTCGCCGATGCTCCGCACGGAGCGAGGGTCCACGCGCAGAGCGGCTTCGCCTGCCACCTCCGGAAGCGACGCCGCGTCGGCGATCAGCGTGGGCACCCCGCGGGACATGGCCTCCAGGACCGGGAGGCCGAACCCCTCGTACAACGACGGGTACGCGAACGCGCCGGCGCCGCGATACAGGGCGTCCAGCGCCTCCGGCGGCACCGCGCCGGTGACCACGATCCGCCCCGGCCCGGGCAGGGCCAGCTCGCGGTGGAGTCGTTTGGACCGCCATCCCAGGGGGCCGGTCAGGACCAGCGCGTGAGGGATGCGAACCGCCGCCCGTCGGTAGGCGCGGATCAGGCGAACGAGGTTCTTGCGCGGCTCCAGCGTTCCCACGAACAGCAGGTACGGGCGAGGGATCTTCATCCGCTCCAGGACCGGCTCGGGGTCCATCTCCCACGCGGGAAGCGATGAGGCCAGTGGCACCACGTGGAGCCGCGTTGGATCGATCCGAGCCAGGCGGACCAGATCGGTGGCCGTGCTCCGCGACACCGCGATGACAGCGTCCGCTCGTCGGGCCGCTCGCCGGAGGCCGGTGCGGAACAGGGCTCGCCACGCCGGTGGGAACAGCGAGGGGAAGACGCGGAAGGCCATGTCGTGGACCGTGACCACGAGGCGCTGTCCCGGGGCGGCGGGCGGCACCGAGGCAACCGACGGCGCGTGTACGACATCCTGTTCGGCAACAGGGGGCGGAAGGGCGGGGGTGCCGAGCAGGTTCCAGGATGGATACAGCGTCCGGATGCTCCGGTCGAGCTCCACCCGGCGGAAGGGGGTGACCTCGGGCGGAACGGAGCCCGGGAAGCGGGCATGGAACACCGTGACGTCGAGCGACGGGTCCGCGGCGGCCAGCTCGGGAAGCAGCTCCCGCACGTAGGTTCCGATCCCGCCGGGGATCCGGTAGAAGAGCTGGTCGGCGTGGAATGCCACGGAGGTCATGACGCGGCGGCGGCCTCCACGCACTTGACGCCATGGGGGCCCACGGTGGCGGCGTGGTCGGTTCCCGGATCCACCTCCAGCCGGTCGCCCGGACCGAGCTCGATGTCACCGTCCCGCAGATGGAACACGATGCTTCCCTCGGCGCAGTAGAGAACCTTGCGGTAGTCGTGGGCGTGCCACCCGTAGCGGTCGCCCGCTGCGTTGGACCACCATCTGGGTGAAGTGGAATCCCCCCCCAGGGCGGCTTCGAGCTCATCGTCGCCTGGACGCACCGCCGCTCGGGTCACGGTCGCTCCCGCCATGCGGCGGATAGCCTAGCGCTCGCTCAGATCACGCCGTCGTCCCGAAGGCGGCGCAGATCATCCTCGGACAGGCCCAGCTCTCCCCCATAAACGTCCGCGTTGGCGGCCCCGAGCGGGCGACCCGTGTGGCGGATCGCGCCGGGTGTCTCGGACAGGTGGGGATGGACCTCGGGCAGGACGACCTCACCGAGATCGTCGTCGGGAACCCGGGCCAGCGTTCCGCGGGCCCGGTACTGGAGGTCGGAGAAGATCTGCTGAACGTCGTACACCGGCGACGCTGCGGCATCGTGTTCCTCGAACGAGCGCATCACATCCTGGAGGGTCCGGGCGCCGATCCATTCGCCGAGGATCGAGTCCAGCTCGTCGATGTTCTCGATGCGGGCCTCGTTCGTGGCGAATCGAGGATCTCTCGCCAGCTGGGGCCGCTCGATGGCCGCGAACAGCCGGTCGGCCGTGGACGGGGAGCTGCCGGAGACCGCGACCCAATGGCCGTCGGCGGTCCTGTACGCGCCCCGAGGCGCCGCGTAGGGCATCCGGTTCCCGTGGCGGCCTGTCACCAGTCCCAGCCGGTCGAACGCGGTGGCCACGGGACCGGTGAGGCCGAACAGGCCCTCGAACAGGGACTGATCGATGACCTGGCCGCGCCCGCCTGCGGCATCACGGTGGTACAGGGCGACCATCACCGCGAACGCTCCGAGCAGGGCAGCCACCTCGTCGGCCAGCGCGATCGGAGGCAGAACCGGCGGCCCATCGGGATCCCCGGTCATGTGGACGTACCCCGACATCGCTTCGGCCAGCGTCCCGAAGCCCGGACGCATCCGGTAGGGCCCCGTCTGGCCGAAACCGGAGATCCGCAGGATCACAAGCCGCGGGTTCCGCTCGTGCAGCCGTTCCGGAGCGAGGTTCCACTTCTCCATGGTGCCGGGCCGGAACGACTCGACCAGCACGTCGGCTCGCTCCCCCAGGCGAAGCAGCAGGTCCTGGCCCTTCGGCTTGGACAGGTCCGGCGTCGCGTTGTGGTGGAAGCTGATCTCCCGCAACAAGCGGCCGGTGACGCTG
>DASZKM010000050.1:0-17813 GCA_035947055.1 Actinomycetota bacterium | reverse complement strand
CGACGTCGATGTTCTCCGAAAGCGCGCGCAAAGCCGCGTCGCGAAGCGCGGCGTCCGCCCGGGCCTCATTGAGGACCCCGAGTCGCTTCCGGACGTCCTCCCTGAGCTCGTCGAGGGTATCGAGCTCGGATGCGGTCCGAGCGAACTCATCGTCCAGCTCCGGGAGGCGCTTGGCCTTCACTTCCTTGACCAGGGCCTGGATCGAAACCTCCTGGCCCGACCGCTCGCCGATCCCCTCGGGGAGCCGGGCGTTGAGCTTGAGGATGTCGCCCCGCCGGGACCCCTCCAGCTCCTTGTCCAGCTCGGGGACGAGCCGCTCGCTCCCCACCTCGTACAGCTGGTCCTGGCCGCTGGCTTCGGGGATCTCCTCGTCGTGGATGTAGGTGCGGAGATCGGCGATCACGAAGTCCCCTCGACGAGCGGGGTGACCCACGACTTCCAGCTCCGCGAAACGCTCCCGCAGCCGATCGAGCTGCTCGTCCACCTCCCGCTCGCTGACCTCGACCTTGGGTCGCTCGATCCGGATCCCCTTGTAATCCGCCTCGGTGAACGTCAGCCGGGGCCTGATCCCGACCGTGGCCGTGAACTTCAGGCCCTGTTTCTCCACGTCATCCACCTCGAGATCGGCGAACTCCGGATCGTCGATGGGAGCCAGCTCGTGCTCGCGCACGGCGCGGAGGTAGAACGTGGGCAGGGCGTGCTCCAGGAACTCCCGGAGCACCGCTTCCCGGCCGACCTGCGTGTCGACGACCTTCCGGGGGACCTTTCCCTTCCGGAATCCGGGCACGTTGACCTGCTCGGCCAAGTGGCGGTAGGCGAGGTCCATCACCGGGCCGACATCCGGCGGCGCGACGTCGACGGTGATCTTGACCTTGTGGTCGGGAAGCTCTTGGAGTGTGGATTCCATGGGATTCGAGACTACCGGTCCCCGGCAGAAGTCGGTACCGCTTACGCCGGCTCGACGTCGACGTTGGGGCGTTCGGCCAGGCCGGACAGCTCAAGGACCCGGCGGACGGTCTCCGCCGGGGCTCGGAGGACCAGGCGGCCGTCGCGGGCCAGTCCGGTGGCGGTGTCGATCAACGTGCCGATGGCTTCGCTGCTCAGCAGCGTGCACCCGGACAGATCGAGGATCACGTCTCCGCCCTCCAGGGCCCGGGCCCGCACAGCCTGGGCGAAGACCTCGGCGGTGGACAGGTCGACGTCCCCCAGGATGCGAAGGCCGTTCGGGCCGGGCTCGATCTCCAGCAGGCGCTCGGGCGGTTGGCGATCGCTCACGCTTGCTTGGATTGTAGGCCGCGTCTGACCGATAGAATCAAAGGACGGGATGTGGCGCAGCCTGGTAGCGCGCGTGCTTTGGGAGCACGAAGTCGCCGGTTCGAATCCGGCCATCCCGACGCCGTCTTTTCCCTCCGCTATCCTTGGAGGGACCCCGCGGGTGTAGCTCAATGGTAGAGCTCCAGCCTTCCAAGCTGGTGACGGGGGTTCGATTCCCCTCACCCGCTCGAAAAGTCCGACGAAATCCGAAGTCGCCACCTGGCCCGATGCTAGAATCCGCCAGCCGCACGAGGGGAAGGACGTGCCCGGAGTCAACCGAGGAGCCATTCCGCTAGCCGTGCTCGTCACCGCATCGCTGGCGGCGGGCGTTGTCGCGGCGGTCGCCCGCATCAACGAGCAGGCCGGGCCACGGGCACAGCCGCCTGCCGTTCCCGCATCCCCGAGTCCCGCCGTTCCCGCCTCGCCATCACCGGCACAGCCCACCGAGGAACCCACGGAGCCGGTGCAGACACCGGAGACGCCGGAACCGGAGACACCGGAGCCCGAAACTCCCGAGCCCACCGCCGAGCCCACCAAGGAACCGGGGCCGGATGCCACACCGCTGGCCCGCACGGGAGGGCCGACGGTTCCGCTGTACGGCGGCGGCCTGCTGCTGATGGCGGCGTCCGGGCTGCTGTGGCGCTTCTCCCGGGCCCGGTAGTCCCTACGCGTTCTCCCAGTCCACGGCCATCATCGCTGGATTGTTCGGGTCCGCCTTGATCGGGACGGTGTCACCCGGCTCGAGCTGTTCCGCTCGCTCCGGCGGGATCCCGACCCGGGCCGGGCCCTGCATGGGCTGCTGACCCTCGATCTCGATCTTCATCACCAGGTCATACACCGGCCGGCCCTGCGGATCGATCTCGCCGGTCGGCGCCGACGACACGACCGTGGCTTTCCCCAACACACCGGTGGCCAGCAGCTGTTGCTTGGTGGCTTCGTAGTCCCCGGGCGGCGGAGCGAGTGGAGCGGCCATCTGTCCTGGGACCCCCAACGCGTTCTCCCATTCGATCACCAGCCGTTGGGGGTTGGCGGGGTCGACCTTCACCGGAAGCGGACGGCCCGACGAGAGCGCGCCCAGCATCATGAGCGGGACGTATTCCTTCACGGTCGTGTCGTACGGACCGTGCATCTCTGTTTGGACGCGGAGGTGCAGCTCGACCTGTGGCTGCTCGTTGACGGACACGCCGGTCTGCCGCATCCCGGTGATCGTGGCCTGGCCCGGGACCCCCTGCGTCCTCAGGCGCTGCGCGTCGGCGAAGGCCCGTGACCAGCGGCGTCCCCACAGCAGCAGGAGCAGGCCGACGCCCCCGAGGATCGCCGCGGTCAGAATGAAGCCGCCTTTGAGGATCGGGTTGTTGAAGCCGATGACCAGGAACACTCCGGCCAGGACCAGCTCGAAGATGGCCGTGATCGTGAGCCACCGTCCCGGACCGCGACTCCAGGTCATCGGCGTGAACATGCCCATCGCATCCCCCCTCTGCCGGCTGGCGCACTATCTGCCGGACGTGAACGAACGGTCAAGGGGCAAACCGGTCGCCTGTTACGATTGATGCAAGCGCCGGTAGCTCAGTGGACAGAGCGGCTGCCTTCTAAGCAGCGGGTCGGGGGTTCGAATCCCTCCCGGCGCGCCAGCTGAATTCGTCAGTTCCCCAAAGTGGTCGGCATCAGGTGGTTCGCCGAGCCACGGCTGCCTGCCAGGGCACGATCACCGCGGGGATCACGAACTCCAACACCATCAGGGCCACGGAGATCGGATGTGGCGTCCCAACCGTGATGAGGGAAAGCAGCCTGGCCACCCCGCAGATGAACAGGACCGCCCCGAACCCGCGGATGGTGCCCCCCGCCGCTTCCACTCGAGGGGCCGCTCGCAACAGAACGACACCGGCCGCCGCGTACCAAGCCGCGTAGAACCGAAGCTCGCTGTCGATGGTGGGTGACACGGGACCACCACCCAGCACGGAGTCACTTCCGAGAAAAACGGTCAGCGACCCGAATACCACGGCAACGGCCCCGAGGATCCTCAGGACGAACTGGAGTCCACGTCGCGTCATGGTGAGCCCGCGGCGCTATCCGCTGGACCCGACACGACCGCGCGCGGCGCCCATCCACCATTCCATGTGATCCTCAACCGCCAGCTGCGCGGCGGCCATGGCGAACGTGGTTCGCGTGTCTCGGAGGAAGCGCTCGCACTCCGTTGCGGTTTCCAAACCGGTGCATTCGTCGCCGACGACGTGCGTTCCGCCGTTCCCGACGTCGCCCGCAGGCGGCCCGCTGACGTTGCCGCCCCCGTCCAGGAAGTCGTCCCCGGCATCGCCGAATAGGTCGTCATCGCCGGCGCCTTCGAGGAAGGCCTCGGGCTCATCACCCACCACGATGTCGTTCCCGAAGCCACCCGACAGACTGCCCGGAGCCGGCGCTCCCTTGTCGCTCCCCAGACCTCCCACGATGAAATCGTTTCCGTCGAGGCCAACCAGCTGGTCCGTTCCTTCCAGCCCGGCCAGGAGATCACCGAACTCACTGGCGATGTTCAGTCCGGTCAGCCTGTCGTCGTAGGCGGAACCGATCACACCCTCTGTTCCGGTGATGACGTCGGTACCCTCGTTGGTGTTCTGCGCGGTCGGAAGACCGAGGTCCACGACGACGCCGGCGCCAGAGTTCTCGAACGAGGCGATGTCCTGGAGGCTTGGGCCTCCGAGGTAGCGGTCGTTGCCGGCTCCCCCGATCATGAAGTCGGCACCCGTCCCCATCTTCATGGAGTCATTCCCGTTCGCGCCCGCCACGAACTCCGCACCCTGCCCCCCGACCACCACGTCGTTGCCTTCACCGGCCAGCAGGACGTCGCCGGAGGTTCCGCCGTTGATGCGGTCGCTCCCGGCCTGACCACGGACTCGGTCCCGTCCCCTGCCCGAGCAGATGAGATCGTTGCCGCCCCGGCCGTTGATACGGTCCGCGCCCTCCCCGGTCACGATGACGTCAGCTCCGCCCGTGCCGTTGATCGTGTCGACGTCGTTCGTCCCCACGATCGTGGCCTGTCTGCCGAAGCAGCGTGCGGCGGCCTGGACGGGAAGCGACACCACCAGGGTGATCGTCAGAAGAAGCGTGGCACCCAGAGCAACGCGAACGGCGCGATGCCGCCTCATCCGTCCTCCCCTCCGAGATCGCGACGGCTCATTCAAGCCGTCCGCGGCTTGGACGGTCAAACGAGGACGAGCGTTCCCGAGGGACGTATCCTGAGCGCTGCTACAATCGTTTCGCGTGGTGGCCGTAGCTCAACCGGTTAGAGCGCCGGGTTGTGGTCCCGGAGGTTGGGGGTTCGAGTCCCCTCGGTCACCCGCCCGGGCCGCTAGCTCAACCTGGCAGAGCAGGGGACTCTTAATCCCAAGGTTGTAGGTTCGAGTCCTACACGGCCCACGCAGGTCTCCGGCGGATAATGAGTCCCCGCGAGAGTGGAGGAACCTGGCAGACTCGCCGGCTTTAGGTGCCGGTGCCCGAAAGGGCGTGGGGGTTCGAATCCCCCCTCTCGCACGACGAAGGCCGGGCCGAAGCCCGGCCTCCATCGATCGTTTGACTTCCGTTACCGAGTGGGGTCCTGGTCCACCTCGCCGCGCCAGGCGCCCGTCTCCTGCCCGCGACTCTCGATGAACTCCGTGAACCGGCGAAGGTCATCCTTCACCCGTTGCGTGACGAAACCCGTCCAGTCTGCGATCTTCTCCACGGCGTCGCCCGGCTCCCACTCGAGCTGGAGCATGACCCTGGTCACGCCGTCCTCGAGACGGTGGAACGTCACCACACCGGCATGCCGCGGGCCGTCCAGGCTCTGCCATGCGATCCGCTCGTCCGGCCGCTGCTCGGTGATGTCCGCTTCCCATTCCCGCTCGACGCCGGCGATCTCGGCTCGCCAGCGCAGCCGCGTGTCGGTGATCTGCTTGACCTCCTTCACGCCTTCCATGAACTGCGGGAAGTCCTCGAACTGGGTCCACTGGTTGTACGCGGTCCGCACCGGGACCTGTACGTCCACTGATTCCTCGATCTTGGACACGCCTTCCTCCTCCTGCTCGGGGTCACGACTGATTTACCCCGTCGGAGCGTGCGTGTAACGCGCTATCGGACCAGCGCTGAGATCTCCAGTCCCTGCGCCAGCGAGCGCATCGGTACATCGAACTCGGCCGCGGCGTCGGGAGCATCCGCCAGGCTGTCGGCCGCCAGGATCTCCAGCAAGGTGGGCGACAGGCCGCCACGGAACGCACGGGTCAGGAGGCTGAGGGATCGCATCCCCAGATGGAGCTTTCGCCGGCGCCGGCCGGCCAGCAGGTCCGTGAGCTCGTCCGCGGTGACCACATCCGGTCCCTGGAGACCGAACGTCCCCGAGACCGGATCCCGGCGATCGTCCGCGGCGACCAGGACCCTGGCCAGGTCATCGACGAAGACGGGCGCGAGGTTCTGCTGCCCATCGCCGACCACGAACGCGAACGGGCGGTTGGCCGCCGCTCGGATCTCTTCGAACCATCGCTGGCCGGGTCCGTACACGTGCGTGGAGCGGATGATCACGTGCCCGATCCCGGATGACCGGATGGCCTCCTCCGCCAGGCCCTTGGCCCGAAGGTAGGCGTTCGGGGCCTCCGGGGAGGCACCGGGATACGAAAGGAACAGGAACCGCTTGATCCCCGCTTCCCGCGCCGCGAAGAGCGCATCGGTCGTCGTCTCAAAGTTGGCCTCCAGATACGCGGCGTCGTCGGGAAGGTCCAGTCCCCCCGCCAGGTGGCACACGGTGTGGGCCCCCTCCATCACCGTGGTGAGCGTCGACGTGTCGCTCAGCTCGGTGACCGCGACCTTGGCGCCGGACGATCGTAAAGGTGGGACCGCACTTCGGTCGCGAACGACGACACGCAGCTGGGCGCCCTGGCGGGCGAGCATCCCGGTCAGAACCCGGCCTACTCCCCCATTGGCGCCGGTGATGACGACGGGCATGGTGTGGTCCGGGCTAGAGCCCTTCGAGCAGGTCCGATTCCCGAAGCTTTCCCAGCGCCACTCGCTCCACCTTCCGGACGGTCTCCGCCGACACGCCGACCATCTCGGCCACTTCCCGCAGGCTCAGCGGGTGTCCCGTGCCCAACCCGTACCGCAACAGGACCACCTCGCGTTCCAGAGGCTCCAGCGCTTCGGTCACCGCGTGGCCGATCTCTTCCCGAAGAAGGGCGTCCTCGACGGCATCGACGGGCGTCTCGGACTCCACCTGGGCCACGAGATCTCCCAGCTCGGTGTCCTCACCGACCGGTTCCTGGAGTGACCGCGGTTCGCGGGTGGACGCCGAGTCCAGCTGGTCGAGGGCCTCGACGGGAAGCCCCGCCTCCCGAGCCACTTCCTCCGGGGTGGGCTCTTTCCCCGTCCTCTGAATGAGCCGCTCCCGGATCTGGCGCACCTTGCGGATGCGCTCGTGGACGTGGACGGGGATGCGGATCTGACGGCCTCGATCCGCGATGGCCCGAGTGATGGCCTGCCGGATCCACCACGTCGCGTAGGTGGAGAACTTGAACCCCCGCCGCCAATCGAACAGCTCCACCCCGCGCATCAGCCCGATGTTGCCTTCCTGGATGAGATCGAGAAGCGGCAGGCCCTGCCCCTGGTATCGCTTGGCGATCGAGACGACCAGCCGCAGGTTGGCCAGGATGAATCGGCGGCGGGCCCGCTCCGCCTTGCGGATGTCCTCGCGAAGCTTGCGTTTGGTGGTGTCGGAGCGGATCCGCCCCGACGCTAGGCGCTTCTCGGCTTCCTTCCCCCGCTCGATGGCCATGGCCAGGTCGACCTCCTCCTCTTTGGTCAGGAGGGGCTCGGCCCCGGCGGCCTCCAGGTACATCCGGAGGTCGTCGATGTCCGTGGGGTGCGGCGTCTCCGCCAGTCGCTGGCTCGGCTTGCTCACCAAACGCCGGTTGTATCACGCGGCCGAGGCTCGGGTCTCCGGCCTCCGAGCTGACCGCTACCGCGCGCCGGGGCTGACGTCCATCGGTGGGCTGGTGCGGACGCCCGTATGAACCCGCATGGCCTTCTCGTACACCAGCACACCGCCCAGGTACTGAGCGACCGTGATGACCAGGAACCCGACCACCTCCAGCGCGATCCACAGCCCGCGCGCTTGCGTCGCTGAGCGATCGCTCCATCGCAGGACCAGCGTGGCCTGGAATAGCGCTCCAGCCAGGAGTTGCAACAGCATGTGCCGGGTGGCGATCCGTCGCTTGTCCGATCCGCGAACCATGCCCCACCAATCAATCAAACCGGTGATGGCCAGGATCACCGTGAATCCCGCGGCCCCGAGGATCAGGTAGGTGGCGGCCATGACCAAGCCGGGCGAGGGCGTGATCCGGCTCATCACGTCGAACGCCAACGCCGCCAGGTAGAACGCGATCGGGAAGTGGACGAACATCGGGTGGCTCGGATGGCCGATCGGCTTCCCCTGCAGGATCTCCTTCACCGTCCACGGGCGCGTCTCTCCCGTCGGGGAGCGGTGCTTCAGGCTGACGGGCACTACTTCGCCTTGGGGTACGTCGCTTGGAGGTTCCTGGCCGCTTCGTCGACGGAGATCTCCGCCGCGTCGGCGGCGTCCTTGAGCTCCTGCATCACGATGTTGCGACTATCCCCGTGGTCATCCTCCGGCTCGCCGCAACCACATGTGAGGCACATGGCGCCCTTCTCCTGATTCGTTCCGACGATTCCAGTAATACGCGACTCAGGCCCGACCGGCCAGTCGCTCGCCCAGGGCCCGCAACGCCCGGCCTCGGTGGCTGATCCGGTCCTTCTCCGCTGCTGACAGCTGGGCCATGGTCCGGTCGTCACCGCCCGGCATGAAGATGGGGTCGTAGCCGAACCCGCCGGTCCCACGCGGCTTGGTCTCCAGCGATCCCTCGCACACCCCTTCCGTCCACACCTCCCTGCCGTCCGGCCAAACCACCGCCGCGATGGCCCGGTAGCGCGCGGTTCGCCCACCGCGGGGGATACCGGCCACCGCCCGGATCAATGCCCGGAGGTTCTCCTCGTCGGATGCGTCGGGCCCTGCAAAACGTGCGGAACGGGGCCCTGGGGCACCGCCGAGCGCATCGACCTCGATCCCCGAGTCGTCCGCCAGCGCCGGCTGGCCGGTGGCCTCCGCAGCGGCCCGGGCCTTCAGGAGCGCGTTGTCCAGATACGTGGTCTCGGTTTCCTCCACGTCCGGCCACCGGACGTCTTCGTGCGTCAGCCACCGAACCGGCCAGTCGCTGCAGATGCGGCGGATCTCACTGATCTTTCCGGGATTTCGGGTCGCAAGAAGGATGCGCTCGGGGAAGCGAAGCCCGCCCTCGGCGCCGCTCACACCCCGGCGGCTTCGCGCTGGATCGCGGTCAGCCGTTCGATGCCGTCCCCGGCCAGAGACAGCATCTGGTCGAGCTGTTCCCTGCTGAACGGCTCTCCCTCCGCCGTGCCCTGAACCTCGACGAGGTTCCCGGACCCGGTCATCACCACGTTGAAGTCGACGTCGGCTCGGGCATCTTCCTCGTACGACAGGTCGAGCAGTGCTTCTCCACCTACCAGGCCCGCGCTGACCGCGGCCACCGAGTCGCTCAGAATGTCGGGCTCCAGGCCGATGCGTTCCTTGAGGGTTCGTACGGCCAAGGCCAGCGCGATGTAGCCGCCGGTGATGGCCGCGGTGCGGGTCCCCCCATCCGCCTGCAGAACGTCGCAGTCGATCCAGATCGTCGCTTCCTTCAGCCGGTCCAAGCGGGTCACCGCGCGCAGCGAGCGACCGATGAGCCGTTGGATCTCCTGGGTTCGGCCCGAGGGCCTCCCGCGGCTCGCCTCTCTGGTGGATCGTTCCGAGGTGGCCCGCGGAAGCATCCCGTACTCGGCGGTGACCCAGCCCTTCCCGGTCCCCTGCAGGAACCTCGGCACGGACGCCTCGTACGAGGCCGAGCAGATCAGCCGGGTCCGGCCCATCTCCAGGAGCACGGAACCCTCGGCCCAGTCCAGGTAGCCGGTCTCGTAGCGGATGGGGCGGAGGTCTCCGGTCTCACGCCCGTCGGCCCTCATCCCACCTTCACCACCTGGTGCTCCTCGGCCATCAGGATCTCCCCGTCGAAGCTCGTGGACGCTTCCTCCCGGGACCGGGTTCGGTCCAGGTACGGACGGATGTGGGTGAGCATCAACCGCTCCGCCCCGGCCTCGGTCGCCGCTTCCCCACCCTGCTTGGCGGTCAGATGGATGGGCGGAAGCTCGGTTCCAGATCGTTCCTGGTACGAGGCCTCTGCTATCAGCAGATCGGCTCCCCGGGCCAGGCCAACCAGCTCCTCGGTGGGCCCGGTGTCGGCCGAGTACGCCATCGCAAAGCCGTCCGCTTCCATCCGGACGCCGATTGTGGGAACGGTGTGGCGCATCGGCGCCGTCACCATGCGGAACGGACCGATCCGATGCTCCTCCCCCGGCTGCACCTCGACGACATCGAAGCACTCGGCCACTCGGAGGTCGGCCTGATCATCCGTGAGCAAGGGATTGACGCGGTCCATGACCTTCGGCGCAACCAGCAAAGGGATGTTCGGCGGATGCTCGGGGCTGAACATCCGGGCGAAATAGTACGCGTACAGATCCGTGACGTGGTCCGGGTGCGAGTGCGAGATGACCATGGCGTCCACGTCGAACAGCCCGATGTGCTGCTGAAGGTTGGCCAGCGTGCCGGTGCCGGCATCCATCCACAACGAGAACCCGTCCTGCCGCAGGAGCAACCCACTGGTGGCGCCACCCGCCGAGGGCCACGTCCCATGTGCCCCGAGGATCACGACCTCCACTTACCGCTCCCGGATGGGCGCCGGAACGACCGCGGTGGCCCGAACCTCGGCGGCTTCGGGCCCGAGGAACCGGTCGGTCAGCGCCAGGAACGAGGTGGGATCTCCTGAGCACAGGAACTGATGGAGCGGCGGCTCGCCACCTTCGCGGAGAAGGTCGTCGGCTCGAAGCGTGGCGTAGACATCCTTGGCCACCTCTTCGGCCGATGAGATCAGGACGACGTCCGGACCCATGACCACCTGGAGCAACCCCGACAGCAATGGGTAGTGCGTGCATCCCAGGATCAGCGTGTCGACGCCGGCGTCAGACAGCGGGCGGAGGTACTCACGAGCCAGCGACGACAGCTCGTCGCTGGTTGTGTCCCCCCGCTCAACGTGGGGAACGAACGCCGGGCAGGCGGCCGAGAACAGCTGCACGCCGGTCCCCTCCACGGCCCGGTCGTACATGCCGCTGCGGATCGTGGCCTGGGTCCCGATGACGCCGACCCGGCCGTTCCGCGTGGCCCGGACCGCGGCCCGAACTCCCGGCCGGATCACGCCCACCACCGGCACGTGGTTCTCGGCCGCCAGGTCCTCGATCGCGGCGACCTCCACGGAGTTGCACGCCACCGCCAGGAGCTTGACGTCCCGGGACAGCAGCTCGGCGGCGATCTCCCTGGCGAAGCCGCGGATCTCCTCGAGCGGCCGGGGACCGTACGGCGAACGGGCCGTATCCCCGAAGTACAGCACCGGTTCCTGGGGCAGCAGGTCGATCACCGCCCGGGCCACGGTGAGGCCGCCCACACCAGAGTCGAAGATCCCGATCGGCCGAGGATCAGCGATCGCCGGTCACCACCACAGGGTCTCCCCGACCTGCTTGGCCGCTCGCTCGACGTCCTCCGCCCAGGCCTCGGTGGACAGGTACTTCCAACCGCCGTCCGGCAGCAGACAGACCACGTGGCCCTGGTCGATCTCCTCCGCGATCCGACGGGCCACATGGATGACGGCGCCGGAGGAGATCCCGGCGAACACCCCTTCGCGCTCAGCCAGCTCGCGCGTGGCCACCAGCGCGTCGTCCGAGCGGACCAGGAACTTCCGGTCGATGGCCGCCTCGTCGAACACCGGCGGGATGAACCCCTCATCCAGCGAGCGGAGCCCGTACACCAGATCGCCCAGCTCCGGCTCGGCGGCCACGATCTGCACCGAGGGATCGTGTTCACGCAGCCGCCGTCCTACGCCCATCAGGGTTCCGCCGGTGCCCAGCCCGGCCACGAAATGCGTGACCTCCGGAAGGTCACGGACGATCTCTGCTCCGGTGCCCTCGTAGTGAGCCCGGGGATTCGCCTGGTTGCCGTACTGGAAGGGCATGAAGTACCGGGAGTCTTCCGCCATCCGCCGGGCCACCTCGATCGATCCATTCGTCCCCGCGTCGGCGGGGCTGAACACGATCTCCGCCCCGTACAGCTCGAGGAGGCGGATGCGCTCGTCGCTGGCGTTGTCGGGCATCACCACCATGAGCCGGTAGCCTCGCCGCCGGGCCACCATGGCCAGAGCGATGCCCGTGTTCCCGCTGGTGGGCTCGAGGATCACCTTGTCCGGGGTCAGCTGCCCCGAACGTTCCGCGTCGTCCACCATGGCCACCGCGATGCGGTCTTTGAGCGAACCCGATGGGTTCTGTCCCTCGAGCTTTGCCCACAGCCGCACGGCGGGCTTGGGTGACAGCCGATGGATGCCCACCAAAGGCGTGTTGCCGATCGCACCGAGGATGTCGTCCGCGCGCATCGTCGCGTGATTATCGCAGTCGGACGGCGAACGACCCCTCAGGCGACGAAGGGATCCACGGAGCCGCCGGCCACCGCTGGAAGGATGGACAGCACGTCGCCGTCCTTCACCTCGGTCTCCAACGCACCGAGATACCGCACGTCTTCGTCGTTCACGTACACGTTGACGAACCGGTGAAGATCTCCGTCATCGGTGACCACGTTCTTGGTCAGGCCCGGGAATCGCTCCTCGAGCTTCTGCAGGACGTCACGAACCGTGCTCCCCTCGCCGGTCAGCACCGCCTCGCCGCCGGTGTGCCTCCGCATGATCGTCGGGATCTTGACCTGGACCATGCTTACTCCGTGGCGGCAGGCGTTCGCTCCGCCTCGGGCGGTGCCTGGCCCGGCGTCAGGCCGCAGAACGCCTCGTAGTCGATGAGCTCGGTCACCGTGGGATGCTTCCCGCAAACGGGACAGTCCGGGTCCCACCGCAGGTTGACGGTGGTGAACTCGTTGCGCAGCGCGTCGTACAGCACCAGCTTCCCGGCCAGGGGCTCCCCGGCCCCCAGGACGAGCTTGATGGCTTCGGTGGCCTGGATCGACCCGATGATGCCCGGCAGCACCCCGAACACCCCGCCCTCCGCGCAGGACGGGACGGTCCCCGGCGGGGGCGGCTCTGGGAACAGGCACCGGTAGCAAGGAGTCTCCGGGCCCGGAAGGAACACCGAGGCCTGACCCTCCCACTGGTAGATCGACCCGTACACCAGCGGCTTGCCGAGCAGCTGGCTGGCGTCGTTCACCAGGTAGCGCACGGGGAAGTTGTCCGTGCCATCCACGATGACGTCGTAGGGCCCCAACACCTCAAAGGCGTTGGCCGACGACAGCAGCTCCCGGTGGGTGACGACCTCCACGTTCGGGTTGAGGTCGTTCAGGCGCTCCCTGGCCGAATCCACCTTGGGGCGGCCGACGTCGGCCGTGTCGTGGAGCAGCTGGCGGTGCAAGTTCGACAGGTCGACTCGGTCGAAATCCACCATTCCGAGCGTCCCGATGCCGGCAGCGGCCAGGTACATGGCGGCGGGGGACCCCAGGCCCCCGGCTCCGATGACCAGCACCTTGGCGTCGGTCAGCTTGCCCTGACCGTCGGCGCCGATGCCCGGCAGGATGATGTGCCGGGCGTACCTTCGGACCTGGTCCTCGGTGAAGCTCACGAGACCGTCACTTCCTCCTCCACCGGCTCCCCGCCCTCGAACCGGAACCCTCGGATGACCGGCTGGTTCTCCGCCAGGGAGACGATCAGATAGCGGGTGCCCGGGTAGGCCGCGACCTGCTCCCCGGTGACCGGGTCGTTCCAGTGGGCCCGGGCCCGGTCCGTGGGCGACGGATAGGCCTCGGTATGCGTGTGCGAGTGGAAGAACGCCAGGAGGTCCCAGCCCTTCTCCTCGATCTCGTTGAACACGTCGAGCTGCTCCCGCTCGTCGAACCGGTACACGACGGGGCTCTCCTCCGCGTTACGCATCCGGTAGACACGCACGGCGCGGCCCGCCTCGCCGGCCACCACGCCGCAGGCCTCGTTCGGAAGGCCAGCGTGGGCGTGCTCCACCATCTCCGCGTAGAGGCCCGTCGGAAGCTCGATCACGGCGAAATCCTATCAAGCAAGTGGGATTCGGCCCTCGGAACCCGGTCAGCGCGTCACGCGGCCGGTCACGGTGATGCGGCCCGGTTCGCCCTCCTCCGTGCGCCCGATCTCGGCCGCCAGTACCCCGCGCTCCTCGAGCGCGAGTTGGAGCTGGCCGAAGCAGCCCTCGGTGGCGGCGATCAGCAAGCCGCCCGAAGTCTGGGCATCGGCAAGCATCAGCCTCTCGGTGTCGGAAAGAGATCCCCAGCCGACGTGCGGGTCCACGAAGGCCAGGTTGCTCCGGGTCCCGCCGGGCACGATGCCCGCCTCGGCCAGGTCCGCAGTCCCCGGCAGGAAGGGAACGGCTGCGGCGTCGATCCGCGCCGCCACCCCCGACGCCTGGAGCATCCCGTACAGGTGCCCCAGCAAGCCGAATCCGGTGACGTCCGTGGCGGCCTGAACACCCGCTTCGACCATGGCGTCGGCCGCCGCGGCGTTCAGCGCCGTCATGGTGTCGACCGCCAGGCGAACCTGATCGGGGCCGGCTCGTCCCCGCTTCAGCGCGGTGCTGATGATCCCCGTACCCACGGGCTTGGTGAGGAGCAGGCGCGCTCCGGGGGGAGCCGTCGAGTTCCGGATCAGCCGGTCCTCCTCGACGAAGCCGGTCACCGCCATCCCGTACTTCGGCTCAGGGTCATGGATGCTGTGTCCGCCCACGATGGCCATGCCGGCTTCCGCCGCGACTTTCGCTCCTCCCTCCAGGACGCGGGCCAGCACATCGAGGGGCAGCTCCTCAACAGGCCAAGCCACGAGGTTCAGGGCGAGGGCCGGCCTTCCCCCCATCGCGTAGATGTCGCTGGCAGCGTTGGCGGCGGCGATCCGTCCCCAGTCGAACGGGTCGTCGACGATCGGCGTGAAGAAGTCCACGGTCTGCACCAGACACGGCCCGCCGGGCAGCCGGTACACGGCGGCGTCGTCACCGGTCTCAGGTGAGACCAGGACGTTGGGTGGATATTCGGTGGGGCCCAGCTGGCCCAGAACCTGGGCCAGGTCCTGCGGACTCAGTTTGCAGGCTCAGCCCGCGCCGTGGCTGTAGCGGCTCAGCCGGATCTCTTCGCGCATGGCGCGAGGATAGTTGAGGCCGCCCGGCCGCAGCGTCACCACAGGTGTGTAGCCGGCGCACTCAATGTGCCTGTTTGCAGAGGCGGTCCTATAGTGAGGACCCGAGCCCGACGGAAGGAGGGGGAGATGGCGGAAGGCATGGTCGACAAGGCAAAGGACGCCGTGGTCGGCGTGGTGAGGGGAGCCGGCGACGTCGTCGACGCGGTCCGAGGAACGGTCACCGACCTGGTGACGAACAGCTTGAAGGGCGCCGGCGAGGTCGCCGGGGCCGCCGTTGGCGTCGTTACCGACACCGTACGCGGGGCCATCCGTGGCACCCGGGAGACCGGAACGGAGGCCGCCGAAGGCGCCAGGGCCATCGTCTCCGGTGCCGTCGAAGCGGTGGGCTCGGTGGGCGCCGACCTCGTACAGGGCGCCAGGAACGCCGTGAAGGCCGCCATCGAGGGCGCTGCCGAGGTGGGGGGCGACCTCGGCGGTACGGCCGTGGGCGCGGTCCAAGGGGCGATCGACGCTGCCAAGAAGGTCGGATCGAACGTCACCGAGGTCACCCGAGGCGCCGTCGAGCAGGCCATCTCTACCGCGGGGTCCATTTCCAAGAGCGCGGCGGACAATGTGGGCAAGGCT
Source organism: Actinomycetota bacterium (assembly GCA_035947055.1). Lineage (GTDB taxonomy): Bacteria > Actinomycetota > UBA4738 > UBA4738 > CALAEC01 > DASZKM01. The sequence continues at coordinate 2,595 of DASZKM010000050.1, read as the reverse complement.
CTCTCCGCTGTGGCCGAGGTTCCCAAGGACCTGCTGGACTCCGTGACGGGTAAGGGCAAGGAAAAGGGAGGATGAAGGAGCAGCACGAGCACAACCTCGTGCTGATCCTGGCTCGCGGGCTGGCGTCGAGCATCGCCACGCCGATGTTCCTGGTCGACCCGGAGGGCACCCTCGTCTATTACAACGAGCCGGCCGAGGCGATCTTCGGAGAAAGCTACGCCGAGGCTGGGGAGCTCTCCCCCGACGAGTGGGGCACGAGGTTCTCCCCGGAGGATCCGAACACCGGGGAGCAGCTCGGCGCCCAGGCGCTCCCGCTGTCCGTGGCCCTGGCCGAGAAGAAGCCCGACCACCGCCTGCTGACGATCACCGGGCGGGACGGGAAGCGGCGGATGATCGCGGTCACCGCATTCCCCCTGTTCGCCCGGACGAACGAGTTCGTGGGCGGGGTGGCCATCTTCTGGGAAGCGGGGGAGGCGTGATGCAGGGCGCCCGCGCCGCGGCGTCACTCGTGCCGAGCGTCGCGTAGGAGTCACCGTGCGAGCCAGGATCTGGGGGTGCCGGGGTTCCCTGGCGTCGCCGGGCCCCGAGACGGTCCGCTACGGTGGAAACACCTCGTGCGTCGAGCTCCGGACGAGCGACGACAGCCTGATCATCCTCGACGCGGGCACCGGGATCCGCCCGTTGGGCCTGACCCTGCTCGGGGAGCTTCCTCGGACGATCCACATCTTCCTGACCCATCTGCACCTCGATCACCTGGAGGGCTTGGGGTTCTTCTCGCCTCTGTGGGAGTCCGAGGTCGACCTGCACATCTGGGGACCGCCGTCCCCGGTTCGAACCCTGGAACGGCGGATCGCCAGATATCTCTCCCCTCCGCTGTTTCCGATCCACCTGCAGGACATCCCGTCACGGCCCACGTTCCACGACGTCCCCGACGACGAGTGGAAGATCGGCACCGCGGTGATCCGGGCCCGCCCCATCTCTCACCGCGGCCCGACGGTGGGCTATCGGATCTCCGAGAACGGTCAATCCCTGGCATACATCCCTGACCACGAACCGGCCCTGGGGATCGATCTCCGGGCCGTGGAGCCCGAATGGGTGAGCGGCCACGGTGTGGCCCACGACGCCAGAGTGTTGCTGCACGACGCCCAGTACACCGAAGACGAGTACCCGCGACGGGTGGGGTGGGGGCACTCCAGCGTGGCGCACGTGGCGACGTTCGCCGAGATCTGCTCCGTGCAACAGCTGGTGATGTTCCATCACGATCCGCTGCACACCGATGACCAGCTCGAGGTCCTCCTGAGCCGGGCCCGCGAGCTGTGGGGCGGCGGGAGCGCCGGACCCGTCCTGGCCCACGAGGGAATGGAGCTCGACCTCTCCTAGGCGTGCGGGCAGGATATTTGGGTACGATTGGCGAAGAGAGAAGAAATCAGAAGGATGCTCCCAAACGCCCACGTCCTTCGAAGGAGGCCCGTATGCGCCCGATCTATCGCTTGCTGTTCGCCCTAACGCTCGCCCTTCCGCTGGCCGCCGGACCGGCCACCGGGGCCGGAGCTGGCTCCGAGCTCACCCTTAACGAGTTCAAGCCTGATCCCGAGGCGATGTGCGAGGTGAGGGATGAATTGTTCGAGCAGATCCTGGCCACGCACGAGCCCGGAACATGGGCTCCATTGAAGTTCGAGCCCACCGACGAGCAGCTGGCCAAGCTCGGCCTGCCGTCCAGCGAGGTCCTTAACTCCCGCGATTACTCGCAGCCCACGATCGTCAGCCCGGATGGCGAGTTCGCGGAGATCCCGATGGCCGATCTGCGGGCGGCCACTCAGCAGTCGTTCCTGCCCGCCGTCGCCAGCTACGGGGGCACGGGTTGCCTGGGCATCCGTCCCGGCGCGTTCCTGTTGCTCCTGGACGGTGGCGTCGGCTGGTGCAGCATGGCCCACGTCTACGGCTCGCCCGGCAGGTACAGCATCAGCACGGCTGGCCACTGCGGTGGTTCGGGGGATACGGCCACCGTGATCGCCGCATTCGGGAACAACGGCAGCATCGCCGGGCCGGTCCTCCTCGACTTCGGAACGTTCAAGTCATCGACGGACGGCGGCCTGGGCAAGGACAAGGCCCTGATCAGCATCATCTCGGCGGCCCAGCCCCTGGTCACCCCGACCATGTGCGTGTGGGGCGGCCCGAGGGGCGTGTACACCAAGACCGGCGGGACGGTGACCGTCGAGGTGTTTCCCCGTCCGGGAGTGACCGTGAATACCGATCCGTTCCTGCCCCAGGCGATCGTGCACTACGGGCACGGGATCGGCATCGGGGCGGGAGGCACACCCCGGGCCGGATCGGCCATCCATTGGGGGAATTCCCACTTCATGTTCTTCGGGGCGATCAACCTCGGTGACTCCGGATCCGGAGCGAACACCGTCACCGGTGACAGCATCGGAGCCAACATGGAGGCGGCGGGCATCATCACCCACATCTGGGTCGACCCCCTGATGCGCCAGGGCCTGGGCATCATGGGCGGCACGCGAGTCACGGCCGTCGGGACGCCGACCAACGGGCAGCTCGTCGGCTACCCGGCCCCGGTGCCGATCCTGCCGTAGGACG
>DASZKM010000049.1:0-7932 GCA_035947055.1 Actinomycetota bacterium | reverse complement strand
GGGGGGCCCGCGAGTATGATTCGTTCGTGAAAGCCGTGGTCATGGCCGGCGGCCAGGGGACCCGGCTCCGTCCTCTGACCAGCAACCAGCCCAAGCCGATGCTTCCGATCGTCGGCCGCCCCATGATGGAGCACGTCCTGGGCCTGCTCCGCGAGCACGGGGTGACCGACGTCGTGGCCACCGTCCAGTTCCTGGCCAGCGTGATCCGCAACTACTTCGGCGACGGCTCGGACCTGGGGCTGGCCCTGTCCTACGTCACCGAGGACGAGCCGCTGGGGACGGCCGGCAGCGTGAAGAACGCCGAGCACGTCCTCGACGACACGTTCCTGGTCATGTCGGGGGACCACGTCACCGATCTCGACCTCACCGCGGCCTTGAAGCACCATCGCGACCGGGAGGCCGCGGTCACGGTGATCGTCAAGCGGACCGAGAACCCCCTGGAGTTCGGGATCGTCATCGCGGACGAGGACGGGAGGATCGAGCGGTTCCTGGAGAAGCCCGGGTGGGGGGAGGTGTTCAGCGACACGATCAACACCGGGATCTACGTGGTGGAGCCGGAGGTCCTGGCGCACATCCCACCGGGCGAGGAATTCGACTTCGCCTCGGATCTCTTCCCGGTATTGCTGGACAAGGGGCTACCCCTGCACGCGTTCGTGGCCGAGGGGTACTGGGCCGACGTGGGGAACCTGGACGCCTATCTGGATGCTCATCGCGACATCCTGGACGGCAAGGTCGGGATCAAGCCGTCGGGCTTCGAGCTCGAGGGCGGGGTATGGCTGGGGGAGGGCGCGGAGGTCGATCCCGGGGCCGAGGTCGAGGGGCCGGCCTACATCGGCGACAACGCCCGGGTGGAGGCCGGGGCCACCGTTCGTGATCACACCGTGCTGGGCCGGGGGGTGGTGGTGAAGAGCGGCGCCTTCCTGCACCGGGCGGTGGTCCACGACCACGCGTACGTGGGAACGTCGGCGTCGCTCCGCGGCTGCGTGCTCGGCAAGAACGCCGACGTCAAGCATGGCGCCCGGCTCGAGGAAGGCGTGGTGGTCTCCGACGAGTGCTACGTGGGGGAGGGCGCGGTGCTCAGCCCCCACGTGAAGGTCTATCCCTTCAAGACCGTCGATCCGGGTGCGCTGGTCACGCAGAGCATCGTGTGGGAGACCCGGGGGGCCCGCGGCCTGTTCGGGGAACGAGGCGTCTCGGGGCTGGTGAACATCGACGTCACGCCGGAGATGTCGCTCCGCCTGGCCCTGGCCTACGGCGGGACGCTCCCCAAGAAGTCCGTGGTCGCCGCGGCCCGGGACCCCACGCGAACCGCGCGGATCATCAAGCGGAGCATGGTGGCCGGGCTCAACGCCGCCGGGCTGGACTGCCACGACCTCGAGCTGGTGCCGGTCCCCGTGGCCAGGTTCTACGCGCGCTCGGAACACTCGGCAGGCGGGATCGCGGTCCGCACCTCACCCAACGACCCGCAGTCCGTCGACATCGTGTTCTTCGACGACCGGGGCATCGACATCGACCCCGGTGCTCAGCGCAAGATCGAGCGGGCCTACTACCGCGACGATCTGCGGCGGGCGTTCCACCACGACCTCGGGGAGCTGAACTTCCCGCCCCGGGGCCGGGAGTACTACCTGCGCGGACTGCTGGACGCCGTGGACGACGAGGCGATCCGGCGGGCCGCACCGAAGATCGTCGTCGACTACCAGTGGGGGGCGGCCGTGCTCACCGCGCCGGCGGTGGCCGGGCGGATCGGCGCCGACATCCTGGCCGTCAACGCGGTGCTGGACGACGGCCGGGCGCCGCCGACCGAGGAGGAGACCCGGGCTCACCTGGAGCGGCTGTCCGCGCTGGTTCGATCGGGCGGTGCCGATCTGGGTGCGGCCTTCGACCCCACCGGGGAGCGCATCCGGCTGGTCGAGGACGGCGGCCGGACGCTCGGCCTCGACGAGGCACTCCTCGTGTACGTGGATCTGGTCACCCGGGCCGTCCCCAAGGCCCGGATCGCCGTGCCCGTGACCACCACGCGGGCGGTAGAGGACCTGGTCCGCTCCCGGGGTGGCGAGGTCGTGTGGACCAAGGTGTCGGCCTCGGCGTTGTGCGCCGCGGGGGAGGAAGGCGGCGTGGTGTTCGCCGGTGCCGAGGGAGGCGGCTACGTGTTTCCCGAGTTCCTCCCGGCTTACGACGCGGTGATGAGCCTGGCCAAGCTGCTGGAGCTTCTGGCCAGATCGGAGACCAAGCTCTCCGAGGTCGCGGGGGCGATGCCGCCGGTGCACGTGGCCCGGCTCGACGTGCCCACGCCTTGGGAGGCGAAGGGAACCGTGATGCGCCGGTTGGTTGAGCGCCTCAACGGCGAGAAGACGGTGACCATCGACGGGGTGAAGGCGTATCGGGGGCGTGACTGGGCCCTGGTCATCCCGCACCCCCAGGAACCCGTGGTCCGGGTGTGGGCCGAGGCCGAAGGTCCGGATGGATCGCGAGCCATGGCGGAGGAGTTCGGCTCGCTGGTCGAGGAGCTCCGGGAGTAGGGCCCGTCGTGGCCGAACGGCGACAGGGCTTCGTGTTGCCCGTCGTGCTGGTGGTGATGGGGTTCGTGACCGCGGCGGCCCTGGCCCAGGAGCGCGTCCGGGAAGAGGAGCTTCCCGGCAGGACGGGGGAGCTGGTCGATCTGATCCGCCGGCGCCAGGCCGCCATCCACGAGCTGTCCGCGGAGGTCCGCGATCTGAACGGCCGGCTGCAGGACGTCCGGTCGTCCGCGGGACGAGAGTCGGAGCAGCTGCGCGACCTGGTGGAAGACATCCGCCGCCTGCGCGGCCCTGCCGGACTGGGAGGGGTCACCGGCCCCGGGCTGGTGGTGGAGCTCGAGGACAGCTCCCAGGTGGCCACCACGCGAGGGGAGCTGACGGACTTCCGGATCCAGGACGTGGACCTGCAGCTGGTGGTGAACGCCCTGTGGACCGCTGGGGCCGAGGCCGTTTCGATCAACGGGCGGCGCGTGACATCGACCACGGCCATCCGCGAAGCCGGGGACGCCGTGCTGGTCAACTTCACCGCGGTGTCATCCCCGTACCGCGTCTCCGCCATCGGCGATCCCGAAGCGCTTCGCCTGGGGGTGGCCGACTCGGAGATCGCCGAGCGCTTCCAGGCGTGGACCGAGATCTACGGGCTGGGCTACTCGGTCCGGACGGCGGACGACGTGGTGGTTCCCGGGCTGGCCGTCGCCCGGCAGCTGGAGTGGGCGCAGCCGGCGGAGGAGTGAGTGTTCGCCCTCGGAGCCCTCGTCGTCGGCATCGCGGTCGGACTGATTCTCCGGCCCACCTTGCCGGCCGGCATCTCGCCCTACCTCCCGGTGGTCGTCGTCGCCGCCCTGGACACGGTGCTCGAGGGGTTCCGTGACCGCCTGGAAGGCGCGTACCACGAGGGTGAGCTGCTGGTGGCCTTCCTCAGCAACTCGCTGCTGGCCGCGTTCGTGGTGTGGCTCGGCGACCGGCTGGGGGCGCCCGACCTGTCGATCGGGATCATCATCGTGTTCGGGGTCAGGATGTTCCAGAGCCTGACCGCCATCCGCCGGTACTTCTTCCGCGAATGAGCGCGACCTTCGGCCTTCCCGAATCCGAGGAGCGGTGGCTCGGCGGGCGGCGGCCCTCGATGCGTCCCCCTGCCCGGATCCAGAGCCGGGTGGCGGTGGCCGCGGTGGCCGTGGCGGTCGGGTTCCTGGCCGCGGTCCAGGCCGCCGGAGGAGGTCAGCGGAACGTGGCCCGCCTCGCGGCGGAGCGTCCCGAGGACCTGACCCGCATCCTGGCCGACCTCAACGAGCAGGCCGACGAGCTGAGCCGGCAGGTTTCCTCGCTGCGGGTACAGCTCCTTCGGTACCGCGGCTCGGCCCGTAGCGACGAGCTCGCCCTCCGCGACGCGCGTCAGTCCCTGGAGGACCTCCAGGTGCTGGCGGGAACCGTGCCCGTCCAGGGGCCGGGGCTCACGCTGACGGTCTCCGACCCCGGCGGGGTCGTGGGTTGGGAGCCGGTCCTCGACCTGGTCCAGGAGCTGCGCGACGCCGGGGCCGAAGCCATCGCGGTGGACGAGATCAGAGTGGTGGCGTCGACGTGGTTCGGCCCGGCCGAGGGTGGAGGGATCTCGGTCGATGGCGTATCTGCCTCGCCGCCCTACGACCTCGAGGTGATCGGGCCGGCCGGCGCCATCGGCGAGGCCCTGCGCATCCCCGGCGGCCCCCTGACCGTGCTGGATGCGCAGTCCGGGGTGTCGGTGGACGTGGCCGCTTCAGATCTCCTGGAGCTGGCGGCCACCGAGATCGACCAGCGGTTCGCCTTCGCCCGGGCCCCGGACTAGCCCCCCGACTAGTTTGGGAGAGCGCGCATTTGGGAGAATCCGGTCCGTGGAGTTTCCTCGGGACCTGAAGTACACCAGCGAGCATGAGTGGGCCGCCCTGGAAGGCGCTACCCAGGTGCGCATCGGTATCACGGACTTCGCCCAGGACGCCCTGGGGGATGTGGTGTACGTCGACCTGCCCGACGAGGGGAGCGAGGTCCGGGCCGGCGACGCCTTCGGCGAGGTGGAATCCACCAAGTCCGTCTCGGATCTTTTCAGCCCGGTCTCCGGCCGGGTGGTGGAGCGCAACGCGGCCCTGGCCGACGCCCCGGAGCTCGTGAACTCCGACCCCTACGGTGAGGGGTGGATCATCCTCGTGGAGATGAACGACCCCACCGAGCTCGACGACCTCATGGACGCGGACGCCTACCGGCGCCTGATCCAGGACGCCGGCGAAGCCAGCTGAGGCGACCGTTGACCCTCCTCGACGCCTCGTATAGAGTCGCGGTCTCAACCTCGGGTTGAGACTTCACTTCCCCAGGAGGTTCACGTGTACTGCACCCGCTGCGGCCACCGCAATCCTGACGACTCCAGGTTCTGCGCGCGGTGCGGCCATCCACTGAAGGATGAGACCACCGGCTCCCTGACGCCCACCGAGATCGAGGACGACACGGGGGAGGAGGTCTACCTGCCTCTGGACGAGCTGCGGGAGGGCCAAGCCCTCCTCGTGGTCAAGCGGGGCCCGAACGCAGGGTCCCAGTTCCTCATCGAGAAGGACGTCACCACCGCCGGGCGGCACCCCGAGAGCGACATCTTCCTGGACGACATCACGGTCTCCCGCCGCCACGCCGAGATCCGCCGCAAGGACGGCAGCTTCTTCGTTCACGACATGGGGAGCCTGAACGGCACGTACGTCAATCGGGAACGTGTGGAGAACACCCAGCTGGCCAACGGAGACGAGCTCCAGATCGGCAAGTTCAAGCTGGTGTTCTTCGGCTCGCAGGCTGAGTGATGGCGCGCCGAGACAGGGACTACCAGTCCATCGGGGAGGTGCTCGTGGCGTTGAAGCCCGAGTTCCCCGACGTGAGCATCTCGAAGATCCGGTTCCTGGAGACCGAGGGGCTGATCGACCCGGAGCGAACGGCCTCCGGCTATCGCAAGTTCTACGACGCCGACGTCCAGCGCCTGCGGACCATCCTCAAGCTCCAGCGGGACGAGTACCTGCCGCTTCGAGTGATCAAGCAGCGGCTGGACGGACAGGCCGGACCGGGGGAGACCGAGGGAAGCGCGGCGCCAGGGCCGGCCCCGGCGGAGCCGGATGAGGAACGGGTCGAGCGGACTCCGAACGTCCGCATGAATGCAGACGAGATCGCCGCCGCGGCGGGCGTCGACCGGGAGGTGGTGGAGGACCTGACATCGTTCGGGGTCCTCCGACCCGAGACCATCGGCGGAGTGGGCTCCTACAACGGGGAGGATCTGCAAGTGCTCCGCATGGTGTCCGAGTTCGTGAAGTACGGCGTGGAGGCCCGGCACCTTCGGATGTACCGGCACTTCGCGGACCGGGAGGCGGCATTCTTCGAGCAGATCATCCTGCCCATGCTCCGGCAGCGGAACCCCGATGCCCGAAAGATGGCCGACGAGGCGCTGGCCGAGCTGACCCGAAGCTCCCGCAAGCTGAAGGATGCCCTTCTCAAGGGAACGTTGCGCCGGAGCTTGCCCGGCTGATCCGCCGTTCGATGCCCCTTCGTACATCCCTGCCGGTCGTTGCACTGATGGCCGCGGTCCTGGCCGGACCGTCCGCTGTCGCCCAGGAAGCTCCGCCACCCACACCGGTGCCGCCGTCGGGGTCGCCGTCGCCCTACCCGACGGCCCTGGCCACTCCTTCGCCCTCCCGGAAGCCGCCGGAGGTCTCGGCGTCCTCGGTGGCCCTGGCCGATCTGGAATCGGGGCAGGTCCTGTACCAGCGAGAAGCCACCGCCCAAAGGCCCATGGCCAGCATCACCAAGGTCATGACCGCACTCCTGGTGCTGGAGGCCGTTCCTCCAGACGACGTCGTCACCGCCGGGCCCGTGGCCACCCAGCAGACCGGCGCGCTGCTCGGGCTGCAGCTCGGGGAGCGGCGCACGGTCCGCGACCTGTTGCTGGCCCTGATGCTCCAGTCGGCCAACGACGCGGCGGTCGCCCTGGCCGAGCACGTGGCGGGGAGCGTGCCGGCCTTCGTCGACCGGATGAACGAGCGGGCCCGGCAGCTCGGCCTGTCGGACACCCATTTCACCAGCCCCAACGGCCTCGATGACCGGGGATACTCGTCGGCCCGGGACCTGGCCGCGATCGCCGTGGAGGCGTTCCGGAACCCCACGTTCGGCGAGGTGGTGGCCACGAAGTTCGCCACGATCCCCGCACCGAAGGGCGAACCGCCGCGGAGGGTGCAGAACCGCAACGCGCTCCTGTGGCTGTATCCCGGAGCGATGGGGGTGAAGACTGGGTTCACCAGCGCCGCGGGATTCTGTCTGGTGGCCGCGGCGGAGCGCGACGGTCTCCGGCTGGTGAGCGTGATCCTGGGCGCCCCCCGCGAGGCGTTCACGGACGCGGCCACGATCCTGGACCACGGGTTCGAGACGTACGAGCGCCGGACGATCATCGACGAGGGGCAGGAGTTCGACCCCCTCCAGGTGGGGGGCCGCGCCGTGCCGGTGGCCGCCGACGTCCCGGTCGAGGTCCTGGTCCGCCGGGGGGCCGAGCTGGAGCTCACCGTGCGCCCGGAGCCGGACCTGACCCTCCCGCTTGCCGAAGGCGAGCGGGTGGGAACTGTCCTGGTTCGGTCACCCTCCGCGACGTTGGGTGAGTCTCCGCTGGTCGTGCAGGAGCATGTCCGCCGCGCGCCGCCCCCGCGCGATCCGTGGTGGGAACGGGCGTGGGACGCCGTGGCTCGGTTCTTCCAGGGCCTGGTGGAGGCCCTGTTCGGCTGACCCGGTGGACGCGTCCCTTAGGACGGACCCGCGGCCGCGCCGGGCTCTACAATCCGCGGTGTGGAGGAACTGTTCAGCATCCTCTACACGGCCGGGCAGATCCGCGAGCGCGTCCAGGCTCTGGGCCAGGCCATCAGCCGGGACTATGCCGGCCGTGAGCCCGTTCTGATCTCCATCCTCAAGGGCGGGATGATGTTCCACGCGGACCTGCTGCGGGCCACCTCGGTGCGGGCGAGCGTCGACTTCATGTCCATCTCCAAGTACGGCTCGGCGGCCTCGGGCGTGGTCCGGATCATGAAGGACCTGGACCACGACATCCTGGACCAGGACGTCATCGTCATCGAGGACATCGTGGACACCGGCCTGACGCTGACGTACCTCCTGTCGGCGTTGCGGGCCCGCCAGCCAGCGTCGCTGGAGGTCTGCGCGCTGCTGGACAAGACGGTTCGGCGGATCACTCCGCTGGACGTGAAGTACGCGGGCTTCGACTGTCCCGACAAGTTCGTGATCGGGTACGGGCTCGACTACTCGGAGGTGTACCGGAACCTCCCGTTCATCGCCGCGGTGGAGGATCTCGAGGCCCTGGAACGCGACCCGATGGCGCTTGCTCCGCTCCTCGAAGACGGCCAGACGACGTAACGAAATC
>DASZKM010000048.1:0-2448 GCA_035947055.1 Actinomycetota bacterium | reverse complement strand
CCAATGAAGGAACGAGGCGGCACCCAGGAAGGCGAATACCGCCGCGTTTGTCACCCTCAGTGCCACGAGGAGCTCAGCCACTGGCAGCTTCCTCTCGTGCGATCTCGTCGCGGAGCGCCGCTCGGACCCGCGCGAACTCGGCGTCCAGCTGGTCCAGAAGCTCGGCCGCGCCCGTCACGTCTCCGGCCCGAGCCAGCGTCTCGACGCGGCCGCAAAGGTCCCTCAGTCCCGCCGCCCCGAGGTTGCCGGCCGCCCCTCTGATGTAGTGCGCCGCATCCTCTGCGCCCCCAGCGTCACCGCTCAGGGTTGCCGCGCGAAGCGTTTCGAGACGTGTCGGGGTGTCATTCAGGAAGAGCACGGCGATCTCAGAGAAGGCGCTAGGTAGCTGGTCCCTGCTAAGGGCGCGCAGCTCGGAGACGCGATGGGGATCGACGGTCCAGTTCGCGGCGGCGGAACTCATCTTCCGGTCCGATCCCGGCGGACTGACGTCCTGGGCTCCAACCCACTTGGCGACTGTCTGCTGCAGCTCGTTCAGATCGACGGGCTTGGAGATGTAGTCGTCCATCCCCGCCGCCAGGCATCGTTCCCGGTCACCTTTCAGCGCGGCGGCGGTCATGGCGATGATGGGGATCCGAGCCGATGCCTGCTGCTCCCGGCTCCGGATCTCGGCCGTCGCCTGATACCCGTCCATGTGGGGCATCTCGCAATCCATCAGGACCGCGCTGTACCGTCTCGTGGTTGCGGCATCCACTGCCTGGGCGCCGTCGTTCACGACGTCTGCCTCGTACCCCAGCTTGGCCAGCATGGCCACGGCGAGCTTCTGGTTGACCGGGTTGTCCTCAGCGATCAGCACGCGCGGACGTGACTCGGCCGCGGCATCCGTCGGTGCGTCGGGCAGGTCCTCCTCGGCGGGCCACGCTTCCGTCAGGGCCGCTCGCCTCCCGCCGTGGATGCGGTCGGACCGCGTGTCGCCGCCCGGATGGCCTCCACCAGCGCCGCCAGGGGAGCATCCTTCGAGACGTAGCTGCCCACGCCGCGCTCGAACATGTCCGCGACGCTCGAAGCGTCTTCGCGCATGGAGAAGGCGATCATCACCGTCCGGGGCGAGGCCAGAGCGATGCCGGCCGCCGCTCGTGTGCCGCCACCGCCGGGCATGCGGACGTCCAGGAGGGCGACATCCGGTGCGTGGTCCCTGGCCAGAGCCACCGCTTGGTCTGCGTCGCCGGCCACCCCTACCAGCTTCAGGTCCTGCTCCCGGGCGAGGAGCTGGATCAGCGTGGCGCGGGTCCCCGGGTCGTCATCCGCGATGAGCACCCTGATCTGAGAATCCGCCGTCACCAAAGTCCTTCCGCGCCAGGGCGAATAAAGCGTCGGTGAACGCATCGGCGGTTCAGAGGCCCTATCTTGAGCAGGGCAAACGCCGGATTGAGCGGCTAGTCGGGGGCTCGTCCCCCCTCACGAGCCGCCAGCCGGTAGACGGGGCCCGAGAGGGAGAGCGCGTAGAGCTCTCCCTGCTGGTCCTCCCCGAAGGAGCTCAGGGCTTCCACCTCGGGGCCCAGCCTGCGGTGCTCGACCAGCCTGCCTTCCTCGACGACCAGGGCCCGTAAGGCCGGTTCGTAGAAGTCGCCGAACACGTAGGCGCCGCGAAGGGCCGGTATGGCCGCTCCGCGGTACACGAAGCCGCCGATCACCGTGGCTCCCAGCTCCCGGCCGTAGTCGTAGACAGGAGGCACCGCGTCCTCCGGAAAGGGGGGCTCGAACGGCATCGTTCCCTCGAACCCGTCCCACCCGTAGTGCTCGCCGCCGGTGGAAGCGGCCGGCTGGACGTTCACCTCCTCCCGCGCGTTCTGGCCCACGTCGGCGATCCACAGGTCGCCGGTCTCGCGGTCGAACGAGTATCGCCAAGGGTTCCGCAGGCCGTAGGCCCAGATCTCGGGGCGGGCGTCCCCCTCCCCGACGAAGGGGTTGTCCGGGGGGATCGCGTAGGGGCCTCCGCCGGAGGGACGCGGATCGACGCGCAGCATCTTGCCCAGCAGGTCGTCCAGGGACTCCGCTCGGTTCTGAGGATCGTTGGCCAGCCCGCCATCGCCGAGGCCGATGTAGAGGTAGCCATCCGGTCCGAACGCCAGGTTGCCGCCGTTGTGATTGGGGAACGGCTGGCCGACCCGGAGGACTTCCCGCGCCGAGCCCGGATCCCCGGTGGCGCCCATGACGTACTCCGTGACGTGCGTGTCGCCGGCGAGATCGGTGTAATTCACGTACAGGAACCGGCAGTCGGGGGAGAAGGCCAGACCCAAGAGCCCCTGTTCTCCTCCCAGGCTCACCTCGCCGGTCAGGTCCACCGCCGGCCGCCGGCTCACCCCTCCGTCGCGGAGCGCGACAACCTTTCCCGTCTTCTGGGCCACGTACAGGGTCGGGTCCCCGGGACGGGTGGCCATGGCCACCGGC
>DASZKM010000047.1:0-3204 GCA_035947055.1 Actinomycetota bacterium | reverse complement strand
GGCAGGATCCCTTCCTCGCGGAACGACTCCACCGCCACAGCCCCGTGCCGCTTGGACAGCGGCTGGCGGTCGGGCCCCACGATCAACGGGAGGTGGGCGTACTCGGGGATTCGGTCGACGCCCAGCGCCTCGAACAGCAGGACCTGCCGGGGCGTCGATGCCAGGAGATCCTCTCCCCGGACGACGTGGGTGAGCTCCATCTTCCAGTCGTCCACAGCCGCGGCCAGCAGGTATGTGGGCGTTCCGTCCGACCGCATGATCACGAAGTCCTCGATGTCGCTCCCCGGGAACCGAACGTCGCCCCGGATCAGGTCGTGGACGGTCATGTCCCGGTCCGGGGAGGCGAACCGGATGGCCACGGGGCGACCCTCGTCCTCGAAGGCCTGACGTTCCGCATCGCTGAGGTTGCGGCACCGACGGTCGTACCGGGGGGGCTCGCCGCGAGCCCGGGCCCGGGCCCGGCGTTCGTCGAGCTCCTCGGGGGTGCAGTAGCACCGGTAGGCCTTGTCCTCCCCCAGCAGCCCCTCTGCGGCGTCCCGGTACAGGTCCAGCCGCTCGCTCTGCCGGTACGGTCCGTACGGTCCGCCCACGCCGGGCCCCTCATCCCAATCGATGCCCAGCCACCGGAGCGCGTCCTGGATCCCCTGCACCGACTCATCGGTGGACCGCTCGCGGTCCGTGTCCTCGATCCGAAGCACGAACGCGCCGTCGTGATGCCGGGCGTAGAGCCAGTCGTACAGCGCGGTACGCGCCCCGCCCACGTGCAGGTAGCCGGTCGGGGCCGGCGCGTATCGGACCCGAACCGTGGTCACTCCCCCTCCACCGTGTTCTCCAGGACCCCGATCCGCTCCACTTGCACCGTCACCCGGGCGCCTCGAGCCAGCGGCCCGACGCCCGGCGGGGTCCCGGTGAGCAGGACGTCACCGGGCAGGAGCGTGATGGTCCGGGAGACGTACGCGATCAGCGCGGCCGGGGGAAACACCATCTGCGAGGTGCGGCCCGACTGGCGCGGCTCCCCGTTGACGGTAGACGTGATCTCGAGGTCGGACGCATCGACCTCGCTCTCCACCCACGGTCCCAGCGGACAGAAGCTGTCGGATCCCTTCGCCCGGGCCCACTGGCCGTCGCTGCGCTGCCAGTCCCTGGCGGTGACGTCGTTGGCGCATGTGTAGCCCAGCACGTACTTCTCGGCCTCGTCCTCGCCGACCCGATGGCAGAGCCTGCCGATGACCACGGCCAGTTCCGCCTCGTGGTCCACCCGCCCCGCCCCGGGCGGCAGGTGGATGGGATCACCCGGACCGATCACCGCGGTGGCCGGCTTGAAGAACACCATCGGCTCCGCCGGCAATGGGTTCCCCAGCTCCTCCGCGTGCGCGGGGTAGTTGCGAGCCACCCCGACCACCTTCGAGGGGATCACCGGCGCCAGCAGACGCACGTCGTCGACCGGGATCTCGTCGCCGGAGGGGATCGGCTCCTGGAAGAACGTTCCCTTCAGGGTGCGGACCGTCTGACCATCGATGAACCCCGTGGCGATCCGGTCGGCGACCCGGAACCGGATGAGCCTCACGACAGGGGAAGACGTTCCGTCAGTTAACGTACTCGAGCCAGGAGGCGTACTTGTCCATCTCGCCCTTCACCGCGGCGAAGTACGTTTGCTGGATCTCCTTGGTGACCGGTCCCCGGGTACCGGTCCCGATGGCTCGCTCGTCGACCTCGCGGATGGGGGTCACCTCGGCCGCCGTACCGGTCAGGAACGCCTCATCGGCCATGTAGATGTCGGATCGGACCATCGCCTGCTCGACGATCTCGTAGCCGAGATCCTGGGCGATGGTGAAGATCGTGTCCCGGGTGATCCCCTGAAGGATGCCGGTGGATTGGGGTGGGGTCACCAGGATCCCGTCACGGACCAAGAACAGGTTCTCTCCGGTCCCCTCGGCCACTTTTCCGTCCTGGGCCAGCATGATGGCGTCGTCGTAGCCGGCCTTCAGCGCCTCGACCTTGGCCAGGCCCGAGTTGAGGTACTGGCCGGTGGCCTTGGCCTGGGCGGGCAATACGTTGGGGTCGGGACGGCGCCATGACGACACGATCAGCCGGGCCCCGTTCTCCAGGCAGTCGTCGCCGAGGTAGGTTCCCCACTTCCACACCGCGATGGCCACGTTCACCGGCGCATTCAGCGGGTTGAGCCCCATCTCCCCGTAGCCGTGGAACACGATGGGCCTGACGTAACACGACGTCAGCCCGCTGGCCCGCACCGTCTCCTTGGCCGCCTCGATCAGCTGTTCCGGGGTGAACGGGATCTCGATCATGTACACGTGGGCCGACCGAAACATCCGCATGATGTGGTCGGTGAGGCGGAACACCGCGGCGCCCCGCGAGGTCTCGTAGGCTCGGATCCCTTCGAAGACACCGGTCCCGTAGTGGAGCGCGTGGGTCAGGACATGGATCTTGGCGTCCTCCCAGTCGACGAGCTTCCCATCCATCCACACCTTGCTGACGGGCTCGACCGGCATCCCCGATCCTCCTTGAGCGGTGGGTGGTCGTAAGGGTACACCTCGGACATCGGCCCCGACCAAGGGCCCGCCGAGAAAGGAGGCGGGGGGTGGTTCCCCCCCCCCCGCCGCAACGCTGGGGCCCAAGGACGTCCCTTTCCCAGTTCGCCCCGGTCTCAGCGAAGTCCGGGCAAGCAAACACCCACCGCCATAAAGAAGCAATAGCCCGAATGGGCCATTCAGCGAGAAGATTTCGGCCTTAGGCGGACAGGACGATCGAGCGGGCGGACTTCATGCCCACGGTCCCCACGATCCGGTCCAGGATCTCCGGGGGAATGGGACTGTCGACCGTGAGGCCCATCAACGCCAGGCCCCCTGCCTCGCGCCGGCCGACCTCCATACTGGCGATGTTGATGCCCGCCTCACCCAGCACGGTCCCCACGGTTCCGATGACTCCGGGCTTGTCCTCGTACAGGAAGAAAGCCAGGTGCTCGGCCGGAGCCATGTCCACGTCGAAGTCGTACACGCGGACCAGCCGCTCGGCGTCGCGCTTCCCCACCAGCGTGCCACCAACCGCCACCTCGCCCGCTTCCGTGTCGCCACGGAGCAGGACCAGGTTCACGTAGTCCTTCGCTTCGATCGACCGCTTCTCTGAGACCTCGAGTCCGCGATCGCGGGCGATGGTCGGCGCGTTCACGTACGACACCGGCTCGTC
>DASZKM010000046.1:0-4506 GCA_035947055.1 Actinomycetota bacterium | reverse complement strand
GGTCGGCGAGCTTCAGGCCGCGCTGCGCAAGGTCAAGGAGATCGCGGCGCAGGCATCGGAGCTGCGCGGTGACGCCCGGCTGCTGGACCGGGTGTCTGGACTGCTGGAAGGGTTCCGCACGTTCCTGTACGGCCGGATCATGCCCCAGCTGTCGCAGGACGCCGAGGCGTTGTTCCGCGAGCTCACCAACCACGAATACGAGGACCTGATGATCGACGAGGAGACCCTGGCCATCCAGATCGCCGACGGGGCCCGGTACTTCCCCGTGGAGCGATTCTCGGGATCGGAGGCGGACCTGGCCAACCTGGCGCTGCGGGTGGCGATCTCGATGCATCTCTCGCGGATGTCGGGCGCAGACATCGGAATGATGGTTCTCGACGAGGTGCTCGCCGGGCTGGACGCGGAGCGAAAGGACCTGTTCGTGCAGACCATCGGCCGCCTGGCGGGGCGGTTCCATCAGTTGTTCGTGATCACCCACGCCGAGCAGGTCAAGGATCAGTTCGGCGCCTCGATCCAGGTCCGCAAGACCGGCCGCCGCCGCAGCACGGCCGACCTGGTGTAGGCCTATCCTCCCCCTGACCGTGGAACGCTACGACGTTGCGGTTATCGGCGGCGGGCACAACGGGTTGGTGTCCGCGGCGTACCTGGCGCGAGCCGGTCTTCGAGTGATCGTGCTGGAGCGCCGCCATCTGGTCGGCGGCGCGGCCGTCACCGAGGAGCCGTGGCCCGGGTACAAGGTGTCCACCGCGTCGTACGTGGTCAGCCTGCTGCAGCCGAAGATCGTTCGGGACCTGGAGCTGCGCCGATTCGGCTACGACGTGATTCCCCTCGATCCCGCCTACTTCATGCCGTTCCCCGACGGCCGGTCGCTCCTGCTGTGGGACGACCCGCGCCGGGCCGCGGAACAGATCGCCACCCTGTCCCGTCGCGACGCCGACGCGTATCTGGAGTACCACCGCGATCTGGACGAGCTGGCCGATTTCGTGCGGCCGCTCCTGCTCCGGGTCCCGCCGCGGATCCCCCTGCGGTCCCTAGAGGATGTCCGGGCGGCCCTGTCGCTGGGAGGCCACCTGCTCCGGCACCGCCGCTCGCTGGCCAAGGTGGCCGAGCTGATGACGATGTCGGTGGCGGATTTCCTGGACCGGTACTTCACCGACGAGGCGGTGAAGGGCGCCCTCGCTCCCGGCGGCGTGATCGGGATCTGGGGCGGGCCGATGAGCCCCGGCTCGGCGTACGTCCTCCTCCATCACCGCATGGGCGGCGCGGGGGGCATCCGGGGCGCGTGGGGGTTCGTCCGGGGCGGGATGGGGGCGCTCTCCGAGTCCATCGCCGCGTCGGCCCGCGCGGCCGGCGCGGACATCCGCGTCGATGCCCCTGTGGCTCGCATCGAAACGGCGGCCGGACGGGCTCGACGCATCACGCTGGAGGACGGCACGACGATCGCCGCCCGGGCCGTGGCGTCGGCGATCCATCCCCGGACCACGTTCCTCGACCTGGTCGGCGAACCGAACCTGCCGCTCGACCTGGTCCGGGAGATCGAGCGATACCGCACCCGCGGCGGTTCGGCCAAGGTCAACGTGGCCCTCTCCGAGCTCCCCGACTTCATCGCCGCTCCCGGAACGGAGCCCGGTCCGCAGCACCCCGAGTTCATCATCAATCCATCGATCCCCTATCTCGAGCGGGCCTGGGACGACGCGAAGCACGGGTCCCCGTCGGAGCGGCCCATGCTCGACTGCGTGATCCCCACCACCCGCGACGCGAGCCTGGCTCCCGACGGCCACCACATCCTCACCGCGTTCGTGCAGTACGCGCCGTACGAGCTGGCCGGCGGCACCTGGGGCGACGCCGAGCGTGACGCGCTGGGCGACCGGGTGATCGAAACCATCGCGGAGTACGCCCCCAACGTGAAGGGCGCGGTTCTGCTCCGGGAGGTGCTCACGCCGGTGGACCTCGAGAAGCGGTTCGGGCTGCTGGGCGGGAACATCTTCCACGGCGAGATGGCCGTCGATCAGCTGTACAGCCTGCGCCCAGCGCCGCAGGCCGGGGCCTACCGGACCCCGGTGCGTGGCCTGTACCTGTGCGGATCGGGAACCCATCCGGGCGGCGGTGTGATGGGGGCGCCCGGCCACAATGCGGCCGGTGTGATCCTCCGCGACCTGCGCCGCTTGTGACGGAGCGGCTCCCCCGCCCTGTTCAGGGGACGGTGCTCGGATCCAGTCGGGTCACCGCGGCCCGCCTGGCGCCCAGCTCCGAGACCACCATCGCCAGCAGGACCAGGATGGCGCCGAGCCACTGGTGCGGCTCCAAGCGGTCCCCCACCCATACGTAGGCGAAGGCGGCTGCGGACACCGTCTCGCCGGCCATGATGACCACGGCCCGGGTGGCGGTGATGGTCTCCTGGGCCAGGACCTGGATCGTGTAGGCCACCCCGGAACCCAGCACCCCGGTGACCACCAGCAGCTGCCACACGTCGAGGGCTCCCACGGGGTTCCACCCCACCGGGATCGCGGCCAGCAGATGGAGTCCCGCCGCGGCACCCATCTGAGCCAGCGACAGCAGCACGGCGGAGTGCCGGCCCGCGTACCGTCCCACCGCCACGACGTGACCCGCCCAGACCACCGCCGATGCCAGCACCAGCACATCGCCGAACCGGGGCCGCAGATCGCTCAGCCCCGGCACCGAAAGCAGGATCATCCCGGCCACCGAGACGACCACGGCCACCCACGCCGCTCGTCCCGGGCGGCGGCGGAACAGCACCAGCGCCAGGACCGGGACGAACACCACATACAGACCGGTGATGAAGCCGGCGTTGGTGGCGGTGGTCCGGGCCAGCCCGTACGTCTGCAGCACGTAGGCCACGAAGATCAGCGATCCGAGGAACAGGCCGGGCCCGGCCACCCGCCGCACCGATGCCCTCCGCAGCTCCCCCCGAGCCATCAGCGGCACGGCCACGAGGATCGTGATGAACCCCAGAACCCGGGTCCAGGCCATGAACGGGAGGACCCCGATCTGCTCGATCCCCAGCTGGGCCGCGGGAAACGTCGCTCCCCACAGGACCGGGGTCACCAGCAGGAGCCAGCCCGGATCGACGCGACGTCGCTGCCCCATGGCTCCGCGAAGGGTAGAGGAAGCAAGGGCGATGGTTCCGGTTGCCGGTCTACAGGCGGTCGAGCTGGAGCTGCATCTGTCCGAAGAGATGGCCCGTCTCGGAGCCCGTGGGTCCCGTCCCTCCAGTCATCCGAAGCGTGAGCTGGAAGTCCGCCGTAGCGTAGCCACGCACGACATCACCCCCATTGGTGTCCAGCCACACGGTCTGGCTCACGTCGACCTGTCCGAAACTCGATGCTTCGATCCCGGCCGGGACCTCGCCGGGAGCGTTGGTGAACCTGCGCAGGTCGGCAGAGTCGAATTCAGCGTCGATCGTGGCGACGATCTTGCTTTCGATCAGCGCCGTTCGCGCCCCGACGGTTTCGTCGTAGTCGATGAACTCGCTGAGCGCGTGAACCTTCATGTGCCCCATCCCCTGCGGCAGGCGCTGTCTGTGTTCCACGTCCCATCGGTCTCCCGGGTTGACCGGATGGTCCGGCAGAAGCGGGAAGCACGGCGCGTTCCCCGGTTCACCCTCGAGCGACACGTACGCCAGCCCGGCCGCCGTCTCCAGGATCCTTCCGTCATCGGCGAGGACCATGCGGAACTGCTTTCGTTGCGGTGGCTCGAGCCGCTGTCCCTGGGCCTGGCCGTGGAAGCTCAGCAGGTGGAAGTCCACGGTCGCGTGGCCCTCGGCGTCAACGCCCACCACGCGCATCTCGATCGTCTCGGTAACGCTGGCTTGCACGGGCACCACCTGGCCGGGCCCGAGCTCCATCGTCGAATCCATGGATGCGGTGAGCCGGTATCGCTGGGTCTCCCCTTCCTGAAACCCGAGTACCAGAGCCGCCCCTGCTGGTTCGGGCCGTGACACCACGAAGGCCCCGGCGGCCAGGACCAACGCCGTCCCCGCCGCCGTCAGGATCAGGAAGCCACGCCGTGGCCGGGCGTGGTGGTGGGCGGTCTTGCGGAAGCGACGCTGCTTCAGGAGATGCTTCGGATTGCGGGGAGCGCTACCGGACGACGAGAAGGCAAAAGCGCCGCTCTTCGGGCGCGGCGGAGCCTCACCATTGACCTTATCGGCCATGGCCTTGATATCGGCTCTGGAGAAGGGCGAACTGAACCGCCCTACCGGGCGTACACGTCCCGGCCGCGCGACACGGTGAGGACGGGGCGGAGGTCCCGGATGTCCTCCACCTCCATCGGGTCGGCCTCGTAGGCGGCGAAGTCGGCCGCCGAACCCGGCTCCAGCCTTCCCTTCTTCTCCAGGTGCGCCAGCCGGGCGGCGCCGATCGTGCACAGCCGCAGGGCCTGCTCGCGCCCCAGCCGCTGCTGGGGGTCGTGATGGTTCTCCAGGGCCCAGACCCAGAACATCGGGTCCAGCGGCGTCACCGGCGTGTCGCTTCCCGCGCCCACCTC
>DASZKM010000045.1:0-9864 GCA_035947055.1 Actinomycetota bacterium | reverse complement strand
CGAAGGAGGCTCGAATGGCTCAGCAACCTCCCCCACCTCCACCGCCCGCCTACGGACGTCCGGCAGGCGCTCGTCCGGCACCGGTCACCACCTCGGCCGTCCTGCTGATCGTCCTGGGATCCCTGTATGCGCTGTTCGGCGTGCTGATCGTGGTCGGCGGCGGCGCGCTGGCCGACTTCATCGGCGGATTCGCCGGCGTGGCCATCGCCCTGGGGCTGGTGGTGGTCGCCTTCGGGGTCCTGGACATCGTTGCCGGAGTGAAGGTCCTGGGGCTGTCGAGCGGGTGGCGTATCGGCGGCATCGTGCTCAGCGCGATCGGCGCTCTATTCGCGCTGATCGGCACGATCGGCTCGTTCTCCGGGCAGGAGACCGCCACCCTCGATCCTGAAACGTTCCAGGTCGTGACGGAGTCCGCGGGGCCGAACATCGGAGGCATCATCTTCGGGCTGTTGTTCCTCGCGGCGAACGTCATCGCGCTGGTCCTACTGGCCCGGAACGGACGCGCGTTCGTCAGGTAGCGGCCTCGGGCCCCGGCTGAGGGGTCCGCCAGCCTATCCTGCTTCCCATGGGCTCGGCCCTGCTCACGGACCTGTACGAGCTCAACATGGCGGCGTCGTATCTGCGCCGTGGCATGACGGCGCCGGCGACCTTCAGCCTGTTCGTCAGGAACCTTCCCCAGAGCTGGGGATTCCTGGTGGCGTGCGGGCTGAACCGATGCCTCGAGTTCGTGGAATCGCTCACGTTCACGAAGGACGACCTCGCGTACCTTCGCTCGGAGCTGGGGTTCCCCACGGAAACCATCAACTCGTTCCGCCGCCTGCGGTTCACGGGCCAGGTGCACGCCGTGCCGGAGGGCAGGGTGGTGTTCGCCGACGAGCCGCTGCTGGAGGTCACCGCTCCGCTGCCCGAGGCGCAGCTGGTGGAGACCTACTTGCTCAACCAGATCACCTACCAGACGGCGGTGGCGTCCAAGGCGGCGCGGTGCCGGATCGCCGCCCCGGACAGGTCGATGGTGGATTTCTCCTTCCGCCGAGTGCACGGCGTGGAGGCCAGTCTCGGCGTGGCCCGGGCCACCGCCATCGTCGGGTTCGAGGCCACCAGCAACGTGGAGGCCGCCCGCCGGCTGGGATTGCGGCCCACGGGAACCATGGCTCACTCCTACATCGAGGCCTTCCCCACCGAGATCGAGGCGTTCCGCGCGTACGCCGAGGACTTCCCCGGACAGGTCACGTTGCTCGTCGACACCTACGACACCGCGCAGGGTGTGGACAAGGCGGTGCGGGTGTTCCGCGAGCTCCGGGACAGAGGGGGGGACTGGGCCGCGATCCGGTTGGATAGCGGAGATCTGGAGAGCCTGGCCAGGCACGCGCGGAAGGCCCTGGACCAGGCCGATCTCCACGACGTGCAGATCCTGGCTTCAGGCAACCTCGACGAGCATGAGATCTCCCGGCTGCAGCGGGCGGACGCTCCCATCGACGCATATGGCGTGGGGACCAAGATCGGCACCTCGGCGGACGCCCCTCACGTCGATAGCGTGTACAAGCTGGTTGAGTACGACGGCAAGCCCGTGGCCAAGCTCTCCGCCGCCAAGCGCACGCTTCCCGGCCCCAAGCAGGTCTGGCGAGCCAGAGACATGACCGGCGACGTGATCAGTCTACGAAGCGAAGGAGGACCGCCGGGAGCCGAACCGCTCCTCGAAGAGGTCGTGTCCGGGGGGAAGCGGCTGGCTCGGGTTTCCCTGGCGGACGCGAGGGACCGATTCGACGCTGACTTCAACCGGCTGCCGGATTCGCTTCGAAGCCTGACGCCCCAGCCGTATCCCGTGGATCACACACCGGCCCTGCAACGGCTGTCGGAGGACGTCAGGAACCGCATCGCGCAACGTGAGCTCGGCCCCTGAACCAGCTCTAGGTGAACAGGGCCACGGCCAGGGCGATGTTCACGATGCCCAGCACGATGGCGATGGATCCGGTGATGATGCCGGCCAGCGCCTGACCTCGGCCGATCCCGGTCAGGCGAGCCTTGCTGTTGCCGACGATCCCGAACACGAGGCCCAGGATCCCCACGATGATCCCGATGATGGCGAAGAGGATGGCGCCGATGATCCCGATGATGCCGAGGATCATCCCCGCCATGGCCATGCCGTTCTGCTGAACCGCCCCGCCCGGCGGCGGTGGAGGTGCTGGCTGCTGAGCCACGGGAATCACTCCTCTCTCGGCGTGAGCCGGATTGTTCGTCCCGGCCCGAAGGAATGTCAAACGTGCAGCCCGGATGACAGTGAACGGCCGCGGGTAGAGACTGTCCGCGTGACCCACGTGCGATACGACCGGCGCCCCGAGCTTCGACGCGGGGTCCTGCTGGCCGCGTTCCGGGGATGGAACGACGGCGGTGAGTCGGCCACCACGGCGGTGGCGTACCTCCGGGACCGCTGGGCGGGCCGCCCGTTCGCCGAGATCGACCCCGAGGACTTCTTCGACTTCCAGGTGAACCGGCCGACGGTTCGGTTGGTGGACGGCGTGACGCGGAAGATCGAGTGGCCCGAGGGCCGGTTCTTCCACGCCGCGCTTCCCGAGCGGGATGCGGTGCTGTTCCTGGGCATCGAGCCGAACGTGAGATGGCGCACGTTCACCGAGCACCTGGTCGACGTGGCCCGCGAGCTGGAGGTGGAAACCACGCTGACGCTGGGCGCGTTCCTGGCCGACGTTCCGCACACCGCGCCCACGCCGGTGACCGGCTCCGCCGGCGATCCGGCTCGAGCGGCCGAGCTCGGGCTGTCGACGTCGCGATACGAGGGCCCCACCGGGATCGTCGGTGTGGTCCACGACGCGTTCGCCAAGGCGGGGTTCGCCGCCGCCTCGTTGTGGGCGGCCGTCCCCCACTACCTGCCCGGCGGGCCGAACCCGAAGGCGGCCCGGGCCCTGGTCGACAAGGTCACGGCCTTCACCGGCCTCACCGTGGAGACCGACACGCTGGACCGGGCCGCGGCGACGTGGGAGACGCAGGTGTCCGGCACCATCGACGAGAACCCCGAGCTGGCGGCGTACGTGAAGCAGCTCGAGCAAGCCGCCTCGGAGCGCCAGGGCTTCCCCGACATCCCCACCGGCGAGAGCCTCGCCGCGGAGCTGGAGCGGTTCCTGCGCGACCAGCGCGGCGAGAGCTGACTCAGCCTCCCGCCGCGGCGGGGTCGGCCAGAACCAGCAGGCGGGGCGCGCGGATCCGGGCGGCGGGGATGTCGTCCCCGTTCAGGAGCCGGCGGAGCGCATCACGTTTGCCGGGCCCGGCCACCACGAAGAGCGCCATCCGGGCCGACGACAGCACGGGCAGCGTCAGGGTCAGCCGGGGATGGTCGGGTGGCTGACCCGGCCGCTCCACCAGTGCCACCCACCGTTCCCGCTCGTCCAGCGCGGGGTCGCCCGGGAACAGCGAAGCGGTGTGGCCGTCCGTTCCGATGCCCAGGACCGCCAGATCCAGCCGCAGGTTCGTCCCGAACCGCTCACGGAGCGCTCGTTCGTGAGCCTCGGCGTCGCACGTCGCGCCGGGCATGCGGTGGACATGCGGGCCCTGATCAGGAAGCTGAGCGAGCAGGCTTTCCTCGACGAGCCCGTAGTTCGAGTCCTGGTGGTCGGGAGGGACGCACCGCTCGTCGGTGAACAGGAGATCCACCTCGGACCACGGATAGCTCGTGGCGGCCAGACGCTCGTACATCGGCCGCGGCGTCCGGCCTCCCGGCACGGCCACGACTCGGGGGGCCACCCGAACGAACTCCTCCACCGCCCGTCCCGCGACGTCGTCGGTGACCACCAGCTCCACCGCCATCGCCCAACCCTAGACTCGGGACGTGGGCATCGACATCCATCCGCTTCGGCCCGATGAGGTCACCGCGGCCGGCGAGGCCACCGCGGCCGCCTATCGCGAGTTCGTGCCGCCGGACGACCCGGGCGGCTGGGAGGACTACCTGGTTCGGGTGGCCGACGTGGGCGCTCGCGCCGAACGGGCCCTGGTCGTGGTGGCCGAGGAAGACGGAAAGATCCTGGGCACGGTCACCGTCGAGCTCGAGGACCGCATCGTGGGCGGCCATCCCCGCGAGCCGCTCGCTCCGGGCGAGGCCCACGTCCGCATGCTGGGCGTGACTCCGGATGCCCGGCGGCGGGGCGTGGCCCGGATGCTCATGGACGCGTGCATCGACGCGGCCCGGCGGGCCGGCAAGCGACGCATCACGCTCGGCACCACCGAGCGCATGGATGGCGCACGCCGACTGTACGAGGCGATGGGGTTCCGCCGGGGCCCGGACCAGGTCTTCGACGACGGGTTCCGGCTGCTGACGTACGAGCTGGCGCTCTAGACCGTCCGGCTCACCACGTCGCCGGAGGCCATGACCACGCCGTCCTCGCACTCGGCCTCGACCGCGCCGTCACGGAACTGCTGGTGGTAGAGCGACGCGTAGCGCCCGCCCCGGGCCAGGAGCTCGGCGTGGCTGCCCCGCTCCACGACCCGCCCCCGATCCATGAAGAAGATCACGTCGGCGGCCAGGATCGTGGACAGCCGGTGAGCGATGGCGATCGTGGTCCGTCCCTCCATCAGCGGCCGGAGCGCTTCCTGCACCAAGCGTTCGGACGTGGTGTCCAGCGATGACGTGGCCTCGTCCAGGATCAGGATCCGGGGGTCCTTGAGGATGGTCCGGGCGATGGCCAGGCGCTGCTTCTCTCCCCCCGACAGCTTGTACCCGCGCTCCCCGACCAACGTGTCGTAGCCCTCGGGGAGCTCCATGATCCGATCGTGGATGAACGCGGCCTTGGCCGCAGCCTCCAGTTCCTCGTTCGTCGCGTGGGGCTTGCCGTACAGCAGGTTGTCCCGGACCGAGGAATGGAACAGGTAGGTCTCCTGGGTCACCATGCCGATGATCTCGCCCAGCGAGTCGAGGCGGATGTCCCGGACGTCGACGCCGTCGATCTCCACCGCTCCCTCGTTCACGTCGTAGAACCGAGGGATCAGATAGGTCACCGTGGTCTTTCCCGCGCCCGACGGACCGACCAGTGCCGCGAGCTGCCCGGGCTTCACCTCCAGGTCGACGCCCTGCAGCGTCCACTCGCGACGCTGACCGTCCTCCATCACCTCGGGGGAGACCGGCGTGGCCCGGTCGTCGGCTTCCGGCGGCGCCTCGTAGCGGAACCGCACGTCGCGCAGCCGGACGTGGCCCTTCACGCCCTCCGGATCCACCGACCGAGCGTCGGGCCGGTCGGTGATCTCGTGGGGCATGTCCAGGTACTCGAATATCCGCTCGAACAGCGCCATCGCGCTCTGAACCTCCACGCTGACCTGCAGCATCTGGCCCACAGGGAAGAACAGCCGGCTCTGCAGGGTGGTGAACGCCACGATGGTTCCCGCGGTCAGCCCGGCCGAGCCGTCGTTCATCACCAGCCCGGCGACCAGGTACACGAGCGCCGGCGTCACCGAGAAGAAGATCTGGATGGTGGCGAAGAACGACCGGCCGATCATCTGCTGTCGGATCTGCAGCCCAGCCAGCCGTTCGTTCTCCCGCCGGAACCGCGCGGTCTCGTGCTCCTGCCGGCCGAAGGCCTTCGACAGCAGGATGCCGGACACCGACAGCGTCTCCTCGGTGATCGTCGACAGATCAGCCAGCGAGCGTTGGGTCGAGGCGGCCACCTCGCGGCGTGCCTTCCCCACCCGATGGGTGAGCCAGAAGAAGAACGGCAGGATCCCCAGCGACAGCAGCGTGAGCTGCCAGGAGAGCAGCAGCATGGCCACCACCGTGCTGATCACGATGACCACGTTGGAGAGCACGCCCGAAGCCGTGTCCGTCACGACGGATTGCACGCCTCCCACGTCGTTCGACAGGCGTGACTGGATCTCTCCGGTTCGGGTGGAGGTGAAGAACCGCAGGGCCATGCGCTGGAGGTGCGCGTACAGCTTGTTGCGGAAGTCCTGCATGACCCGCTGGCCCACCAGGTTCGACAGGTACGTCTGCCAGATCCCCAGGACACCCGAGACGATGGGGATGGCGAACATCAGCCCGACCAGGAAGAACAGCAGCTCGAGGTTCGGGCCGCCCGGCACGAACAGGGCCCGGTCGAAGATCACCTTGATCAGCAGCGGGTTGATGACGCCCAGGCCAGACGTCACCAGGATCAGGACGGCGACGCCGAGCACCTTGCTCTTGTACGGGGTGAACGTGGAGGCCACCCGGCGCAGCGTGGCCGGGCTCACGGGACGGGCGTCGGGATCGGGCTCGAAGTGGAAATAGTGTCCGCGCACGACGCCCAGGATACGACGGGGCTTCGTTAGCGACGGCGTGCGCGCGGCGTACGGCTCCGGTATGCCTCCGCGGCTTGCCGGGCCCGGGTGAACACCGCGTCGAGCATGTCCTCGGTCAGCACGCCGGTGAAGGTGTTCTGCTGGCTGGGGTGGTACGAGCCGAGGAGCAGGTACGGACCGACCTCGACCTCCGCGGCGTGCCCGAACCGCGGCCGGGGCCTGGGCACCCGGTGGCCTCGCTCGGCGATCGCCCGGAGCGCCCCATCCCAGGCGTACGCCCCCAGCGCGACGAGGACCGTCACCGGCAGGAGCTCGAGCTCCCTCACCAGGTACGGCAGGCAGTTGTCGCGCTCCTGGGGCGTGGGCTTGTTGGCCGGCGGGCAGCACCGCACGGTGGCGGCGATGTACGCCCCGCGGATGCGGAGTCCGTCCTCGGCATGCTCCGACGTAGGCTGGTTGGCGAACCCGGTTCGGTGCAGCGAGGCGAACAGCCAATCGCCCGAACGGTCCCCGGTGAAGATCCGGCCGGTCCGGTTCCCTCCATGAGCGGCGGGAGCCAGGCCCACCACCAGGATCCGGCCACGAGGGTCGCCGAAGCCGGGCAGCGGCCGGGCCCAGTACCGCTGGCCGGCGTAACGCTTGGGAGGATGCCGGGCCGCCTCCTCACGCCAGGCCACCAGCCTGGGGCATCTCCGGCACCGGACCACCGCTTCAGTCAGGAGTTCCAATGGCCGAAGTTCCATTCACACCGATCATGCCAGGGGGTGCCCACACGTGGCCGTAACCACCCGGGTCCGCGTGCTCGTGGTCGACGACGCGGACGAGAGCCGGGACATCCTTCGCCGAGCGCTGGCCTTCGACGAGGCCATCGAGGTCGTCGGCGAGGCGTCCAGCGGCGGGGAGGCGGTTCGCCAGGCGGAGACCCTGCGGCCCGACGTCATCCTCATGGACGTCCGCATGCCCGAGGGGAACGGGATCAACGCCACCCGTGAGATCACGCGGCGGCTCCCCGGCGTCCGCGTGCTGGCCCTGACCGCGCACGACGACCAGGACTCCGTGCGAGACATGCTGGCCGCCGGCGCGACCGGTTACCTGGTGAAAGGCGCGCCGGTCGACGAGGTCACCACCGCGATCCGCAAGACCCATCAGGGCCATGCCCAGCTCGATCAGCGGATCGTGCACCACATCCTCGACGACCTTCGTACGATGATCCAGGAGGAACGCGACCGTCGTGCCGAGGCCGAACGTCTGGCGACCACCCGCCAGGAGCTCATCCAGGTGCTGTCACACGAGCTTCGCACTCCACTGACGCTGATCAACGCCGCGCTCCGCTCGCTGGATAGTCCGGGCCTTCCCAAGAACGCATCGGAGCTGGTGTCGGCGGCCATCAAACGGTCCGCCGAGCTCGAACGGGTGGTGGAGGGCCTCGAGGTGCTGGCCGAAGGGCCGGCCGGAAGAGGTGAAGCCGCGAATCCCGTGGAGGCCGTGGGCCGCGTGCTGCAAGCGGTGCCGGAGCGACCCGAGCTGATCGAGGCTCTGGACGAGAACTGGCCCGGGCTGTACACGCATCACGTCGCCCGGGTGGCCATCGAGCTGTTGGACAACTCGGCGAAGCACGGCCGCTCCCCCGTGACCCTTCGCCTCTTCCGCGAGGGGCAGCACGGTGTGGTCGAGGTGAGCGATGCGGGCTCGTTCGAACCCGACCCTCGCCTGTTCGGGCCGTTCGTCCAGGGGGACATGTCCACGCGGAGGGAGCAGGGTGGGTTCGGGCTCGGGTTGTTCGTCGCCGCCCGACTGTGTGAGATGTCGGGCGGGTGGATCGACATCCGCCGCGAGAACGACCGAACGGTGGCCCAGGGCCGGTTCGAACTAGCGAGCTGAGCGCTACTGCGGCTCGGGACGGCCGGGCTGCTCGGGTACGGTCCCCCGCTTGGGGACCATCACCTTTCGCCGGAAGTACAGGACCTCCGCGCCGTCCTGGTTGAAGCCCCTCGTCTCCACGGTGACCACGCCGCGGTCCGGCTTCGACCCTGACTCCTTCACGTCCAAGACCGTGGTCTCCGCGTACAGCGTGTCGCCGTGGAACATCGGGGCCTTGTGCTGGAGGGACTCCACCTCGAGGTTGGCGATGGCCTTCCCCGAGACGTCGGGGACGCTCATCCCCAGGGCCAGCGAGTACACCAGGTTTCCCACCACCACGTTCCGCTTGAACTGGGTCTCGGTCTCCGCGAAGTGCTCGTTGGTGTGCAGTGGATGGTGGTTCCAGGTGATCGCGCAGAACAGGTGGTCGTCGTACTCGGTGATGGTCTTCCCGGGCCAGTGCTTGTACACGTCGCCGACGTCGAAGTCCTCCAGGTACCGCCCGAACTGACGCGCCTCCCCCATCAGCCCTGCTGCTTGTAGCGTTCCAGCAGCTGGCGGGCGATGACCACCTTCTGGATCTCGCTGGTGCCCTCGCCGATCAGCAGGAACGGCGCGTCGCGGTACAGCCGCTCGATCGTGTACTCGGCCGAGTAGCCGTAGCCGCCGTGGACGCGGAGCGCCTCGGTCACGATCTCGTGGCATGCCTCCGAGCAGAACAGCTTGGCCATGCCCGCCTCGAGGTCCGATCGCTCGCCGGCCGACTTCTTCTTCGCTGCCGACAGCATCATCAGCCTGGCCGCCTCGAGCTTGGTGCCCATCAGGGCCAGCTTCTCCTGGATCATCTGGTGCTTCGAGATCGGCTTGCCGAACGTCTCCCGGGTCTGCGAGTACGCGATGGCCTCCTCGAATGCCCGGGTGGCCAGTCCGACGGCGCGGGCCGACACGTTGACCCGGCCCACCTCGATCCCGTCCATGACCTGCTGGAAACCCCGGCCCTCCTCGTCGCCCAGGAGATTGGCCGCCGGGACCCGGTGGTCCTCGAAGACCAGCTCGGTGGTCTCCACCCCGTGGTATCCCATCTTCTCGATGTGTGGGGGAACCGTGATGCCCTCGAACCTCTCCGCTCCGGGCTCCTTCTCCACGTACAGCAGCGACATGCCCTTGTGCGGGGGGTCGGCCGCCGGATCGGTCTTGCACAGCAGCACGACCAGGCCGGCGCGCAGCCCGTTCGTGACCCACATCTTGGTCCCGGTCACCCGGTAGTCGTCGCCGTCCCGGACGGCCTTGCACTGGATGGCCTGCACGTCGGATCCGGCGCCCGGCTCGGACATCGACAGCGCGGCCCGCAGCTCGCCCGTGGCCATCTTCGGTAACCACTTCCGCTTCTGCTCGTCGGTGCCGTGCTTCTGCAGGAGATAGACCCCCATGAAGTGGGTGTTGAGGATCCCCGACAGCGACATCCAGCCCCGAGACAGCTCCGCGACGACGAGCGCGTACGTCATGAGGTCCATGCCCGCGCCCCCATGCTCCTCGGGCGCCGTGAGGCCGAAGAGCCCCATCTCCTTCATGTGCTCGACGATCTTCTCGGGGAACTCGTCGCGAGCCTCCATCTCCTCGGCGACGGGGTAGACCTCCTGCTCGACGAACTCGCGGACGGCGCGGCGGATCTGCTCCTGGTCCTCGCTCAGCTCGACGACGCTCACTCGCTCTCCCACTCCTTCTTGAACT
>DASZKM010000044.1:0-20992 GCA_035947055.1 Actinomycetota bacterium | reverse complement strand
ACGGCGCCCTGCAAGTCGTCGAAGCGGTGGTCGATGCCGCGGACATCGCCGGCATCGCCCGGCTGGCCCCGGTCCTGCACGTGGGCCGGTCCGGCACCCGGTGGCAGCTCGAGGATGAGGGATCCACCCAGATCCTGGCGGGCAACGTCATGAACGGACAGCCGGTTCCGGGATACGAGACGTTCCTGTCGAACCTCGGGCTCGACGGGCAAGGCGTCAAGATCGCGGTGGTCGACGACGGCATCGACGACACGCATCCAGAGTTCTTCGGCCGTGGGGTGCAGCGGGTGACGTACGGGCCCTTCAGCCAGGGGCCTCCCGAAGGCCACGGCACGCACGTCGCCGGGATCATCGGGGGCCGGGGGGCGACGGTCGGCACGATGCGGATCCGTGATGGCGATGGCCTGCTCTACGGCCTCGGCGTGGCGCCCGCCGTGAGCCTGATCGACCAGCCGGCCATCCAGATCACCCACACCACGCTCGGGGACTTCCCGCCGACCGGCGGTTTCGAGGTCTACACCCGGGACGCCGTCCGGCTCGGTGCCATCGGATGGAACGCGTCGTGGACAGATGGGGGCGGTACCGGGGTCGGCTACAACGCCGGCGCGGCCAACCTCGACGCGCTGACTCGTGACGCCGACACGGCCACCCCCGGGCTTCAGCCGTTCACGTTCGTGTTCTCGGCGGGAAACTCTGGCTCCTCCGGGAGTACCAGCCGCATCACGTCTCCGAAGGAGGCGAAGAACATCATCTCCGTGGCTTCCAGCCGGGGGCACCGGGCGGGCGACATCGACACGATCTCGTCGTTCTCCAGCCGGGGTCCGGCCCGCGATGGGCGCGTGGCCCCCACGGTCACCGCCCCAGGGGAAACCATCATCTCGGCCCGGGCGGCCACCGGCGTCCTGTGCACCGTGCCGCTGTCCGGCGTCAACGACGCTCCGCCCGCCGACGGTCTGACCCTGTACACGGGCTGCTCCGGGACGTCCATGGCGTCGCCGCACGTGGCCGGTGCCGTGGCATTGATCCACGACTGGTGGCGCGAGCGGAATGGCGGCCGCGATCCGTCGCCGGCCATGGACAAGGCGCTCCTGGTCAACACGGCTACCGATCTGAAGGCGCCCGACATCCCCAACCGCAACGAGGGCTGGGGGCGGGTCAACCTCCGGGCCCTGTTCGATCCCCAGGCCGCCCGGATCTACACCGACGAGTCCGTTGTCCTGTCGGACCTCGGCGAGGCGCACTCCCTGAACGTGACCCCCGCCGATCCGACGCAACCACTGAAGGCCACGCTGGTGTGGACGGATCCTCCTGGGGTACCGGCCGAGACTCCCTCTACCCCCGCCCTGGTGAATGACCTCGATCTCACCGTGCTCACCGACACCGGCATCACGTATCGGGGCAACACGTTCAAGGCGGGGCAGTCCCTCCCGGACGGCCCGCCCGACCGACGGAACAACGTGGAGAACGTGTTCCTGGCCAGCCCTTCAGGCTCGTATCGGATCTCCGTGACGGCCGCGAACCTCCCGGCCGACGGCGCTCCCGAGCTGGGCGACCAGACCGACCAGAGCTTCGCGCTGGTCATCTCGAACGCCATCCTGGCTGCCTGACCAGGGCCGACGCCGTTCCGCTCCCCGGGTTTGGAAAGCGGGGCAGGCGGGCATCAATCCCTCCGTGGGGGTCGCGCCCGCGCCCCAGAGGAGGGAGTCCATGCGTCGCCTCGTAGCTTCCACCGCCCTGGCCCTGGCCACCGTGGTGGCGTTCGCCGCCCCGGCCAGCGCCGCGCCCGACAAGACCGGGACGGCCGCTCCGGGGGCCCCGTTCAAGTGGGCCGGCACACAGGCCACCGGCCTCAACGTCGGTTACTTCCTGATCGATCCGGTGTGCTCGCACCAGCCCCAGCAGTACTGCGAGACCGTGCTGGTCGAGTTCAACCTCCCGGTCACCAACCTTCCGCCGCCGGGCGCCACACCCCAGACCGTGACGGCGGACGGCACGGGGAAGGTGGGCATTGGAAGCTACGCCCCCTTCCCGCTGAGTGACTTCGATCTGGTCGCCTTCGCCAGCGATGCGACGGGAACCAAGGGCGAGGAGCTGGACAGCTCCGGTGAGCCCGCCGGCGACCCGGAGCAGGTCGAGATCCCGGTCTCCAGCACGGCTACCGTGAATCCGGACGGCACCGTGGTGCGGAACGAGTCGACGTGGGTGCTGCTGGAAGTCGTGTACTTCGCGGTTCCCCAGTCCAATTACCAGGGAACGGCGGAGATCGTCTGACAGGAGAACGTGATCGGGGCGGCCCCCCCTCCCCGGAGGCCGCCCCGATGTCTACGCACGGCTAGCCCGCGAAGACCACCGTGATCCAGATGCGTTCGCTGGCCACCACCACGCCCACGCCCACTCGGTTGTACGCGCGCTTCAAGACGTTGGCTCGATGCGGCGGGCTTCGCATGAAGGCGCCGTGGAGCTCGGGGATGGACCCACCCACGCCGACGTTCTCGCCGGCCACGCTCCACGACATGCCGGTCAGGTCGCCGGACAGGGACTCGTTGTGGAAGATCTGGCCCGCGCCGGCCATCTTGGCGCTGTGCTGACGGGCCACGCTGACCATCTTGCTGTTCATCTTGAGCTTGACTCGGTGTCGGGCCGTCCTCGCGGAGTTGATCCGCTGCCGCATCTGGGACTCGGCCGTGGCATCAGCGGCCAGCGCCGGCTGTGCCGGAAGCAGGCCGAACAGGAGAAGCGCCGCCAGTAGGAGGGCCGGGAAGCGAACCGCCCGGCTTCTGATCGGTGCCGCGAACACGAAAGCCTCCAGACTCCTCGGGGTCCCGCGGTTGCCGCGACCCAGAGCCCGGAGGCTCCGGTCCTTCGGAAGCTCGGCCACCTTCCTCTCCGAGAGCGCCCGGGTGGAGCGCGTCTGGCGAGGGTCAGGCCCGGAGCTTTGCGTCCCGCCATTTCCGGCGGTTTGCCCTTTCGGGACCTACCTATCTGTGCCTGATTCCGTTATCGGCGTCGCTCCGGGGGTGCTTTAGCCCTTCTGGGCAGAGCTGTCGGGTTAGCTCTCCAGGAACGAGAGGACGACCTCCCGGGCGTTGTTCTCGGGGTTCGTGTCAACGATGACCACCCGCTGCCACGTTCCCAGCACCACTCCTCCGTCGTGAACGGGCAGCACCAACGACGGAGACACGAAGATGGGGAGGAGATGGTCGGCGCCGTGACCCCGCGAACCGTGGTCGTGGGCGTAGCTGCCGTCGCGGGGGAGGACCCGCTGCAGGGCGGTCTCCAGATCCTGCTCCGACCCCGCCCCGGTCTCCATCAGGGCCAGTCCGGCGGTGGCGTGCGCGAGGAACACGGAGAGCAGGCCCCGGCCTCCGATCCCCTCGACGAACCCCCCGACCCGGTCGGTGATGTCCACGACCCGGCGGCCCGACGTGTCGACCGTGAGCCGCTCGCTCTTCACCGGACGCGTACCTGGCGGGCGCTGGCCATCAGAACAGCGCGCTGGCCAGCAGGGAGCGGTACTCCCGGGTCAGCGCATGGTCATCTCCCAGGAGCCCGAAGATCTCCAGCATGGCCTCCCGGGCGGGGCCGGCCTGATCGCCGCCGCTCCGGACGACGTCCAGGCACCGCTCGAGGGCGTCCCGGTGCCGTCCTTCCAGTGCCGCCGCGGCCACCTCGCCGATCTGCCCATCTCTCGCAGCCAGGTCCCGCAGCCTCTCCTGCGCGGCGGCCCGGCGCGCGTCGGCCTCGACACCCGTCACCTGATCGAGGAACCTGCGAACTGCCTCCTCCGGCTGGGCCCCGACGAACTCCGAGCTGACGCCCCCGTCCACGAACGCCTTGACCGCCGGGATGCCCTGAACGCCGAACCGGCTCGCCAGCGTGGGATTGGCGTCGACGTCAACCTTGGCCAGCAGGAACCGCCCTTCGTACTCGCCGGCCAGCCGCTCGAGGATCGGGCCGAGCACCAGGCACGGCCGGCACCATCCGGCCCAGAAGTCGACCACCACCGGTGTTTGCTTGGAGGCCTGAACGACTCGGGACTCGAAATCGGCCTCGCCAACTTCGACCACATTGGCGGACTTCATGGCCGAACCCTAGCAACCGGCGGATAGAAAGGTCGTTGACTCAACTGGCACTTCAAGTATGTCGACAGAGATACCGTAGGAGGGTAAGAGATGGCCACACTTCGGCATGACGCCGTAAGCGATGAGTGGGTCATCCTCGCTCCGGAGCGGGCGAGCCGCTCCAACGGTTCCGGGCCCGGACGTCCCCTCCTCCCCTCGTACGAACCCGAGTGCCCGTTCTGTCCCGGCAACGAGGAGACCACCCCAGCCGAGATCGGAAGGTCGCCCCGGACCGGCCCGTGGCGGCACCGAGTCATGCCGAACCTGTATCCCGCCGTTTCGCCGGGACTCGACGCGGCGGTTCCCGTTGAGCCCGAGCTGGTCGGCGCCTTCCCCGGGGCGGAGCGCGCCGCGGCCGGAGCCCACGAGGTGGTCGTGGAATCGCCCCTCCACAACCAGCGGCTCGACGAGATGCCCACCGACGATCTGGCCGCGGTCCTCCGCACCTGGCGGGATCGCTCCATGGCCCTGAGCGGCCAGCCCGGCGTGAGGGCGGTCGTCGTGTTCAAGAACTTCGGTGAGCGGGCCGGGATCTCCGTGGTCCACCCCCACTCGCAGATCATCGCCACGCCCGTCGTGCCGCCCGAGGTCATGCGCCGGGCCGAGGTCGCCGCCCGGTACCACCACGAGCACGGGCGGTCGGTGTTCCTCGACCTGGCCGAGCGAGAGCTGGCCGAAGGCGTCCGCCTGGTCGGTGTGTCTCCCGGGTTCGTGGCCATCACGCCGTTCGCCTCCCGCCTTCCCTACGAGACGTGGGTCATCCCCTTCGAGCAGCAGGCGTCCTTCACGACGCTCCGAGACGACCAGGCGCCGCATCTGGCGACGCTGCTCCGGGACGTGGCCGGCGCGCTGCGCCGCTCTGCAGGCGACCCCGACTACAACCTGGTCGTTCACACCGCTCCGGTCGGGCAGGAGGGGGTACCGTTCCTCCAGTGGTACATCCGCGTCCTGCCGCGGGTCATGACCGCGGCAGGGTTCGAGCTCGGCTCCGGGATGTGGATCAACTGCGTCGCCCCCGAGCGGGCGGCGGCCACGCTGCGCGAATCGCTGGTTCCCGCGGCCACCGGCTGACCGGTCCGGGACGCGCGTCCATCCTGCTGTTCGTGTTCGTCCTGGCGTCCGCCGCGGGCTGCGCCAAGCCTTCGGTCGTCCGCGCACCCCAGCAGACGCCGGAACCGATAACCCCTCCACGGTTCTCGGAAGAGGCGGCTCGCGCGCACGTCGAGGCGTTGGCCGGAAGGATCGGTCCCCGGCCCGCCGGCTCGGGCGGCTACCGCCGGGCAACGCGGTACGTCGTTGAGGAATTCGAGCAGCTCGGGTACCGGGCCCGCCGCCGCGCGTTCCCTCTCCCGCAGGGAGGGCGATCCTGGAACGTCGCCGCCGAGTGGCCGGGCTCCGGCCCCCCGCAGGTGCTCCTGGGTGGTCATCTGGACACCGTGGCGGGATCGCCCGGTGGGAACGACAACGCCAGTGGCGTGGCCGTGCTGCTGGAGCTGGCCCGGGTGGTGGCCGGAACGCCGGAGGCCACCGGCCTTCGCCTGGTGGCCTTCGGCGCGGAGGAGCGACAGCCGAACGGTGAGCACACCGTCGGTTCCACCGACTACGCGAGGTCGCTCGGTCCCGGGGTCCGGGACGGCATCGACGCGATGGTCTCCGTGGACATGATCGGGAAGGATCGCCGGTTCGTGTTCGGGTGGCTGGGCCGGGGGAGCCGGAAGGCCGTGCGGCTGCTCCATCGAGCCGGCGACCGGGCGGGGCGTCAGGGAAGGATCCGGGCTGTGGGGGACGTCTCCGATCACTCGCCGTTCGCCGAGGCCGGCGTCCCCGCCGCCCTGCTGTGGACGGGGGACGAGCCCGATCATCACCGGCCAACCGACACCGTCCGGAACGTCGATTCCGGGACTCTCACCCGCTCCGGAGAGGTCCTGCTGGCCCTGCTCCAGCTCCTGTAAGCCGTTCGGCTTCTGCCGGCGTTCAAGGTCGGCTGCCCCCCGTTCCGATATCAGGTGTGCCCGCTGCGGATCGTCCGCGGTATCTCCCCCCTCGAGCGTTGGAGCATGTCCATGTTCCGGAAGACGAAGGCCGTCGTCGTCGTCCTGGCGGTGTCGGGAACCCTGGTGCCGGCGGCACTCGCCCCGGCGGGACCGGCACGTCCGGTGTTCGCCGACGTCCCCGCCGACCACTGGGCCGCCGCGGCCATCAAAGCCGTGGCCGCCGATCGCGACTGGCTCCGCGATCACGGCGACAGCACGTTCCGTCCCGAGGACCCGCTGCTACGCCGGCACCTGGCCCGGGCCGTGATCCGCGCCTTCGCGCCGTCGGAGCGGCCCGGACCGAGGTTCTCCGACCTGAAGCGGTCGGATCCCTTCTTCCCCTCTGCGAGCGCGGCGGTCCGGCTGGGCTGGATGAGGAAGGCAGGCAAGCGCTTCCGCCCCGACGACCAGGTAACCACCGGCGAGCTGGATCAGACGCTGACCAGGGCCCTGGGCCTGACCGAGGAGATCCACGGGCTGAACTCGATCCGCACTGCGGACGGCAAGCCCCTGGCCCATCCGCAGGATCTCGGGGAGCGTGTCCTGGCCCACCAGCTCGGCCTGCACTACAACCACCCGACCTCGGCCGAGGCCCGGGAGCTCGTCCCCGGCGGCGGGGTGCTTCGGGCCGACGGTGCGTATGCCTTGTGGAAGGCCACCGCCGCGCGATCGAAGTCCGCGTCGCTGGCCAGGTACCGCCGGGTGGTCCTTCCCCGGCTCACGCCGGCCCGGCGAACGCTGGTCGAGTTCGCGCTGTCCTTCGCCGGGTACCCCTACGTGTGGGCCGGCGAGTGGCACACCGCCACACCGCCCGGCTACTGCTGTGGGGCCCAGCCCCGGGGCGGGTTCGACTGCTCGGGGTACGCGTGGTGGGTCCTGCGAGCAGCCAGCGAAGGATGGGACAACAGCGCGGTCCGGCCGTACGCCGGATGGGCGCTGCCCGAACGCTCGTCACGGGAGATGGCCAGGGCGACGACAACTCGGCTGCCCTTCGAGCAGAGCCGGCCGGCGGACCTCATGTTCTTCAGCACCCGCGGCGGCACGCAGTGGAAGGACGTGGACCACGCCGGGATCTACCTGGGGAACGGCTGGATGATCCACTCGGCCGGCGGCGTCGATGGGGTGTCGGTCGACTCGGTGAAGAGCGGCTGGTACCGGGATCGGTTCCTGTGGTCCCGCCGCCTGGTGCCGCTCGGGACCTAGCCCTCCGCCCTAGCGATCGGACGGCTCGGAGCCGGACAGGACCTCGCGGACCTTTTTCAGCAGCTCCCCGATGGCGAACGGCCGCCGCAGCTCTCCCTGCACCTCGTACAGGCCCAGCTGTCCCGTCTCCCCCTTGGCCGCCATGAACACGATGACCTTGGTGTCGGCCAGCGTGTCGTCCTCCCTGATCTCCCGGAGCGCTCCCCATCCGTCCGTGCCGGGCAGCTCCGCGTCCAGCAGCACCAGGTCGTACCCATCGGCCCGAAGCTTGGCCAGCCCGTCGGCGGCGGTGGACGCCTCGTCGACCTCGTAGCCCTCCAGCTGAAGCCGGATCACGGGCTGTCGCATGTGCTCGGGACGGTGGTCGATGAGCAGGATGCGCTGGGCCATCGCTATCCCTCGACGACTCCGCCCAGGCTCTCCACCTGGATGCCCTTGTCGGACAGCCACCCCACCGCGTCGCGCATGGCGTCGTCCGGACCCTCCATCTCGAGGATCACCCAGCCGAACCGGTCCTCGACGTTCGCCCGGCGGATGTTGGTGATCACGTCGAACTGCTTGCCGACGCTGTAGATGACCGGTTCCTGGATGAGGTGCTCGGGGAAGGTCAGGTGGAAGCGACCCTTGGCCACGAGGCCATTGTAGGTGCGCACCTTGAGCGTGCGAAGGGGCGGAACATGGCGAAGGGCCAGGCCCGAAGGCCCGGCCCTGACCGCCGACCGCTCGCTCGGATCTAGAACTCGTCCATGCCACCGCCGGGCATGGCCGGAGCCTTCTCCTTCTCGGGCTTCTCGGCCACGACCGCCTCGGTGGTCAGGAACAGTGCCGCGATCGACGCCGCATTCTGCAGCGCCGAACGGGTCACCTTGGTGGCATCGACGATCCCGGTCTTCAGCATGTCAACGTAGTCGCCGTTGGCGGCGTTGAGGCCCCAGCCGGTGTCCAGGCTGCGGACCTTCTCCACGATGACGCCGCCCTCGAGACCGGCGTTCTCGGCGATGCGCTTGATGGGCTCCTCCAGGGCCCGGCGGACCAGCCGGGTCCCGGTGGCCTCGTCCCCCTCGAGGTCCAGCTTGTCCAGGGCGTTCTGCGCCTGGAGCAGCGCCACGCCGCCACCGGGAACGATGCCCTCTTCCACGGCGGCCTTGGTGGTCTGCACGGCGTCCTCGATGCGGTGCTTCTTCTCCTTCAGCTCGACCTCGGTGGCCGCGCCGACCTTGATGACCTCGACGCCGCCGGCCAGCTTGGCCAGCCGCTCCTGCAGCTTCTCCCGGTCGTAGTCGGAGTCGGTCTTCTCGATCTCGGCCTTGATCTGGTTGATGCGGCCCTTGATGTCCGACTCCTGCCCCGCGCCCTCGACGATCGTGGTCTCGTCCTTGGTGATCACGACCTTCCGGGCCTTGCCCAGCAT
The DNA here is from genome assembly GCA_035947055.1 of Actinomycetota bacterium. Lineage (GTDB taxonomy): Bacteria > Actinomycetota > UBA4738 > UBA4738 > CALAEC01 > DASZKM01. The sequence continues at coordinate 12,224 of DASZKM010000044.1, read as the reverse complement.
GTCGAGCTGCGTGTTCTCCAGCTTCAGGCCGACCTCTTCGGAGATGACCTGGCCGCCGGCCAGGATGGCGATGTCCTGGAGCATGGCCTTGCGCCGGTCGCCGAACCCGGGGGCCTTCACCGCGCACGACTTGAACGTTCCCCGGATCTTGTTCACCACCAGCGTGGCGAGGGCCTCGCCCTCCAGATCCTCGGCGATCACCAGCAGCGGCTTGCCGCCCTGCATGACCTTCTCCAGTACCGGCAGGAGGTCCTTGACCGCAGAGATCTTGGAATTGGCCAGCAGGATGTACGGCTCGTCGAGCACGCACTCCATCCGCTCGGGGTCGGTGACGAAATACGGAGAGATGTAGCCCTTGTCGAAGCGCATCCCCTCGACGAGCTCGAGCTCCATTCCGAAGGTCTGCGATTCCTCGACGGTGATCACGCCGTCCTTCCCCACCTTGTCCATGGCCTCGGCGATCTGCTCGCCGATCTCCTTGTCGCCGGCGGAGATGGCGGCCACGTGGGCGATCTCGTCCTTGTCCTCCACTTCCTTGGCCTGGTTCTTGATGGCCTCGACCGCCGCGTCCACGCCCTGCTCGATACCTCGCTTCAGGGCCATGGGGTTGGCTCCGGCAGCCACGTTGCGAAGGCCTTCCTTGACCATGGCGTGCGCCAGGACGGTGGCCGTGGTGGTCCCGTCGCCGGCCACGTCGTCCGTCTTCTTGGCCACTTCCTTGACCAGCTCGGCGCCGATCTTCTCCTCGGGATCCTCCAGCTCGATCTCCTTGGCGATGGATACGCCGTCGTTGGTGATCGTGGGGGCTCCCCACTTCTTCTCCAGGACCACGTTCCGGCCCTTGGGTCCCAGGGTGATGCTGACCGCGTTGGCCAGCTGGTCCATCCCGCGCTCCAGAGCCCGGCGGGCGTCCTCGGTGAAGCTGATGATCTTGGGGGCCATTCGTTCCCTCCTCTTGATGCTCGGCCGATTCCCAAAGGTAGCACTCTCGGATGGAGAGTGCTAACCGAAGTATAGCGCGGGGTCCGGGCCGCCTGACAAGGGGCTGAGGGGTGCCGGGCTACGAGGGCCGCGGGGGGGTGGTGTAGAAGTCGCAGCCCACGGCCTCATCGGGCCGGCGGGGGTCGGAGAAGGCGCACGGCACCAGCAGGGCCTGCTTGGGGGCGGCGGGAAGGCCGGCGAACGACGGCGAGCCGCACTCCGGCAGCGTCTCGGGGTCGCTGCGGATCTCCCGCCCCGGGGCGGCCACGTTGCCCAGCCAGCAGTTCCCGGTGCCTTGCTCGTCCCACCAGAAGTCGTCCCCATTGGGCAGGGTGTTGCCCTCCGGGGAGATGCCCATCCGGTTCCGGACGTAGCGGTTGTGGTGGGAGGTGTCGAACCACTTCTGGGGGTCCTCCTCGTTGCGGAACATGGCCGGGACCCCGAACTGCATCGTTCCGTGCCGCCAGTTGTCGTAGATCCAGTTCTCGGCGAACAGGTTGCTGTTCCCGCCGGCGATGATGATGCCGACGCCGATCGGGACCGGGACCACCGGGCACACCACCCCCTCCTCCCATGCGATCTGGTCGAGCGGCTTTCGACAGGTCCCATCGCGCCAGTATCGGTAGTAGTCCTCGTTGTTCGAGTAGATGAGGTTCTGCGTGTACGTGGACGAGTCCTGGGGCAGGCCGGGGTGGTCGGGATAGAACGAGTCCATGTCGGCCCCGGTCGTGTTGTGGTGGATCCGGTTGTGATGCACATAGAGCGAGTTCCCGGCGGTCCCCGAGATGCCCAGCGCGTTGTGGTGGATGTCGCACCCGGTGATCTCGATGGCCGGACGCACCCCGTGGTGGTCGGCGGCCGAGCCCGGGTACACGCCGCCGTCCCCGTTCCCGTAGGCCTCGCAGTCCTTGTACAGGCCGTGGTCCGAGGCGAACGTCAGGAAGCCGTACTCCAAGCTCCACCGGGCAACGGTGTCGTCGATGACGAATCCGTCCGTCTCGATGACGTACAGCGAATACGCCTCTGACTTCTGGACGGTGAAGTTCCGGAAGTACACGCCGTCGGCGCGGTCCGCGCGGATCCCGATGATCTTCGACCAGTCGTTGTCGATGAGCACGTCGCCGGGATCGTCACCGGTGCCCTCGATCTGGAGCCCGCACACCGGTAGATCGCATTCGCGGTCCTTGTCCTTGCTGTCGCCCAGGATCGCGATGAGGTTCTGGACGTGCGGACACTTGAGATGCTCCTCGTAGGACAGGATCCCCTGTGGGTCCAGCGCGCCGCACTGCCCCGAGGGCGGACCGGCGTTCTCCTCCTCTCGATACGTGCCGGGCAGCAGCAGGATGCGGCTCCCCTGCTCTGACACCGCGTCGATGGCGTCCTGGATGCTGTGGAACTCGCACGAGCCGAGGAGTTCGGTGTTGGCGGCCCGCGATCCGGGGGGAAGCTTGGCGATCCGCTGCTCGCTATCCTCCGCGCATACCACCAGGGCGGGACCGGTCGTCCGGTACGCGGGTACCTCGCCCGGCTCCGCGGGAAACTCCGTCTCCCGTTCGCTGTGAGCCCCCACGGGAGGCGCGAGCAACGCGAGCGCCAGAAGAAGCGAGAGGGCGGGCAGGAGGCGGCGGGCCATCTGTCAGCTTGTATTCGTCGTCGGCTGGGCCGGTTCCTTCCCGACAGTCTGCGCGCGGAAACCACTTCGGAGCAAGCCGCGCAGGTATCCGGTCATCTTGGCCAGATCGGTCACGGCCATCAGGGCGGGCACCGCCGCCACCGCCGCCGTCCTGGCGAACGGCGCCGGCAGCTTCCGTCTGGCCCTGCGCACCGGCCGCCGGGCGTACGCCGCCCCGGCCACAGCGGCTGCCATCAGCGCCCCCCGCTGGCGGGATCCCAGCGCCAGGGCCAGCGCCCCGTACACCGCGAACCGCAGCGCGTGCCGCTCGGCGTACATGCCGGCCTGGGCGTCGGCCCCGGCGTAACCGGCGAACTGCCGCCAGTACGCCCGGAGCGTGGGCCTCGGCCTCCGGTACACGATGGCCTCGGGACTGAGCTCCATGCGCGAGCCCAACGCCCGCCACCGGTGGTTGAGGTACATGTCCTCTCCGAGGTCGAGCCACTCGGGATAGCCCCCGGCCTCCTCGAACGAATCCCGGCGGAAGGCTACCGAGCGGGCGGACGGCATGAACCGGCTTGCGTCGATCTCGTCAGCCTCCTTGATCGACACGGCCGCGGCGCACGCCTCGAAGAAGGAACCCGTCAGCGGGCGGTACAGCCCCATCGATACGTCGGCCCCCCGCTCCAGCGGCTCCAGGATCCGCTCCAGCCACCCGGGGTCGAGCACACAGTCGGCGTCGGACACCGCGATGACGTCGTGCGACGCTGCCCGGACGGCCAGGTTGCGACCCCGGGCGATGTTCGAGCCCGGCTCCTCGATGAACGTGATCCCCGGCGCGGCACCGAGGATCTCCCGGGTCCCGTCGGTCGAGCCGCCGTCCACGATCACCACCTCGTCGGGTGCGCGCGTCTGGGCCCGGACCGACGCCAGGAACGCCTGGACGAATGGGGCGGCATCCTTCACGGTGGCCACCAGCGAGACCTTCACCGCGGCTCCCAGTCCTCGTCGGAGTAGAACGACGCGGCGACCTCGGCGGTTCCCTCCCGCACGCGGCGCTGCTCCTCGGGGGTCAGCCGGTTCCGCCACGTCCACCTCGCGGCCCGGCTGTCCCGGCGGACCGTCTGGTGGAGGTAGGTGGGAACCTCGGCGCGGGTCTGGTCGGTGCTGTGCCGGACGACGGCGTCCTCCGCCACCCAGTCCCACTCCAGATCCAGGCGGTCGTACAGCGACCGGAACCCTTTGAGGGGTTCTTCGGCCAGGTCCTCATGACGGACGAAGGACCATTCCGGGTGCCGCTCCCGATAGCCCAGGATCACGTGGTGGGTGACGTTCCACATCAGGATGGCCTGGTCGATGAGGTCGTGCTCCCGCTCGGCGTACTCACGGACCTGGGCCTCGAACGGTCCGATGAGATCGCGCAGCAGGAGGGGCTGGTCTCTCCAGTTGTGGAACTCGAAGCGCCAGTCCAGCCGCTTCAGGCTTCCGGCGAACCCCGCGGGGTGGCGGATCATGGCCACCACGTCCATGCCGAACCGCTTGGCCAGCCACTCGGCGGACATCAGCGCTATGGGGTCCTTCACCAGGGGCCGGAACCCCCCGGCCCGGTAGAGAAGGCTGAACGGCCAGTCCAGGGCCATCCTGGCCACCGCCTTGACCTCGCGCGCGGCGGTCAGGTTGGGGATGGGGTAGCGGAACCGGAGAACGTCTTCCACGAGGGGGATGTACTCACGCTCGTTCTCCTCACACACGTACAGGTACCACCAGGGTAGCGGCCTCCTGGTCCAGCCCGGCCACCGCTGCACGTTGAAGGGCTCGTGCACGTAGCCCACCCTTGGGGAGAGGGACAGCATGCGCCCCGCCCAGGTCGTGCCCGAACGGTGAGAGCCGGTCACGAGGATGGGGGCCGAGGCCACGGCAGGCATCATAGCCGGGCCCTCTCCGCTTACTTCTCTTCACGACCCAGTCGAACGAGTGTTCGCTCCCTGCCTGGGCCGGTGCTTGCAACAAGCGGGAAGAGCCGTACCATTGTGCGTGAAGGGCCGCCTGCGAGCGGCCCTGAAGCACATCTGGGACCGGAGCGATGTGAGGGAGGGAGGTGACATGGCTCAGTACGAGGCTTACTGCGTGAAGGACCGCAAGAAGGTGAACTTCGAGGGTGAGGTAGTCACGCTGAAGAACGGGCGTAAGGCTGCCAAGGGCAAGTGCCCGAACTGCGGAACCACCGTGATGCGGATCCTCGGTAAGGACGCTGGCTAGGCAGCACCCAGAGGCAGTTCACAGCTCGAAGACAGAGGCGCCCGTCTCGATGCGCTTCTTGGAGTGAGCGGCGTTAGCTCTGGGCGGGCTCGGCCGGGCCCGCTGAGGGCCTGACGAGGTCCTCCGGGGCCCACACGGGGGTCTCCGGCGCGAGCCGGCGGTGGCGTTCGGCCAGGTCGGCGATCGTCATCCTCTCGAACACACCCCTGACCGCGGCGTCCACGTCCCCCCACAGCTCCTGAAGCCCGCAGCGCCCGTCCTGGAAGCAGGTGTGGTCCTCTTCCCGCAGGCAGTACATCGGGTACAGGGGACCTTCCACTGCATCCACGACATCGGCCACCTTGACGTCGGCCGCGTCTCGGGCCAGCCGGCAGCCTCCACCCGCCCCCCGGAACGACTCCACCAGGCCGCCCTTGTGCAGCGTGGCCAGCTGCTGCTCGAGGAACCTGAGTGGGATGCCCTGGGACGACGCGATCTCCCGGGCGGGGACCGGCCCCTCGCCCTGGCGAAGGGCCAAGTCAATCATCGCTCGGAGCGCGTATTCCGTCTTTTGCGAAACCCTGAACATCGGCCCCCTCGGAAGGGTAGGTCCGGCCTCGTGAGGGTGTCAATGACTCCCTTGCCCGAATCATACCTCGCTGGTAGGATTCCGGTCTCAGTCTGAGGAGGGTGATCGTGACTCAGCCCGCCACCATGGTGGATCCCCGCCAGCCGCGGTTCGGCCAGGCCATCACGGGAACCGTGCTGTTGCTCGGGTTCCTGGCCGAGCTGCCGATCGTGCTGCCGGTCCTGGCCGCCCTGCTGGCCGGAGCGTCGCTCCTCGGGCCCCGCTGGAACCTGTACGCCTACCTGTACCCGCCGGTGAAGCGCCTCCTGGGCCCACCTTCCGAGCTGGAAGAGGCCGCCCCACCGCGGTTCGCCAACACACTCGGGTTCCTGTTCCTGACGGCCGCCACGTTCGCGCACTACGGCTTCGGCACGGAAGGACTGGCCTGGGGTCTGGGCCTCCTGGTGTCCGGCCTGGCCCTGCTGGCTGCCGTCACCGGCCTGTGCGTGGGCTGCGAGTTCTACGTGCTGGCCCGGAGGGTCGCGACGAAGGGCCGAGTCTCCCGGCGCATCACTCGTCCGGTTGAGCGAACCGGCGTGCCTGGATGACCCTCCCCCACCGATCTCCCTCGCGTCGCTCGCTGCGATCGGCGGGGGCCGCTGGATGATCGAGCGGCTGGCCATCGCGGCCGCGGTGTTCGCGGCCGTCGCCGTCGCCTACTGGCTGTGGAAGCGACCGCCCCGCCGGCTGGGCCGCTCTGACCTCGCGCCGCTTGGGATCCGGGAGCCGGCCATCGTCCAGTTCTCCACCGCTGATTGCGCCCCCTGCCGCAAGGCCGAGCCTCGGCTGCGCGAGGCAGCCACGCGGTCCGAGGTTCCGTACCGGCGGATCGACGTGGACGACCGTCCCGACGTTGCCAGGGAGTACGGCATCCGGACCGTGCCCACCATCGTGGTGACCGGCCGGGGTGGGAGGGTCATGGAGGTCTGGACGTCCCTGCCCGAGAACGGCGAGATCGCCGAGGCGGCGCGTCGCGCACGTATCGCGACGGCTCGTCCGCGCGCCTAGCGTCCGGACGGAACTGCGTTAGTAGCTGGGCGCCTTGATCTTCGTGACGTACAGCCCCCCACCGGTCCCGCCGGCGTTCGAGAAGATGTAGCCGGGGACCCCGGCGTACTGCTTGGCCGCCCAGGTGCTGGAGTTCTCCGGGATGATCCAGCCCGTCTCGACCAGGCCTATACCGTGCTTCCCCCACGCCGCAGAGATCTGCGGACCGGGCTTGGGCGTCCCGTCGGGGTTATAGAAGCTGGCGAAGCTGAACGTCCTCGTTCCCAGCACGTACCAGCCGATCGACAGCGACTTCTTGTCGGGGTTGATCTCCATCACGTGTGAGGTGCAGCCGCCCACGTTGGTGGGGCCGGGAACCTCGTCGATGGCCCGGCCGAAGACCGGCCCGCCGCCGGCTTCGGCCACCCCCAGGAGGAGCGGCTTCGTCTCGTCGCGGATGTCGTAGGCGTAGATGGCCCCGCCCGGGCACGGGAAGGGGGCCCCGCCGCCGGCCTCATCCCCCAGGAACAGGAACGCTTTGTCCGGGGTCACCAGGGAGTCGTGCCCGATGGCGTCTCCGGGAGGGATGATGGTGGAGATCAACCTGGGGTTGGCGGGATCTTCCGTGTTCAGGATGTAGTTGGTGGAGATGCTGGCGACGTAGGCCCGCTTGCCGTCCGGGCTGAACTTGACGTCGTGGGGCCCGTTGCCGGGCGTCGTGAAGTTCTTGACGAAGGTCGGGTTGGCCGGATCCGAGATGTCCCAGATCGGGATCGTGGAGTTCCCCGGGCCTCCCGGGTTCGACAGCGACGGCGAGATGTACAGGTAGTTCCCGCTCGGATGCATCGTGTGGTTGTGCGATCCGCCGGACTGTTCAGCCAAGCCGATGACCGTCGGCGCGTAGACGTCGCTGATGTCCACCAGCGCCGAGCCCGCCCCCAGCGACTTGCCGGTTGCCGGCACCTTGCAGGTCCCACCGCCCTGCTTGGCGATGGCCGCCACCATGGCATCCCTGCGGATCTGGACATCCCCCTGGCCCATCGCGCAGTCCTGCATGGTGGCCACCACGTACGGCTGCTCCGGGTTGGTGATGTCGACGATCCGGGCCGGCTGGTAGGAGCCGACGAACGCGAAGTGCCGCTCCACCGGAGCGATGGGGGTCACCATCGTGCCGTCGGAGGCCTTGTATGTGGCCAGGGTGCGGGTGAAGAACTCGATGTCGCTCCCGCCGATGCCGCCGATCCGCGCGACCAGCTCCAGGTTGGGGCTCGAGCGGACTGCGTCCGCCTGATCCGCGGAAGCCGGCAGCGCTGAGGCCAGCGCCAGGGCGGTGATGAGCAGGACACGGGTGCGGGCCATGTCTTCCTCCTCTGGGCGTGAGGTCTCTACAGGTTTCGACCTTCGGGTGCCGAGATCCTACCTCGCGGGCTACACGTCCGCCGCGTCTCGGAACTCCTCCAGCGACGGCGACACGGTGAATGCCGGCGGAACCGCCTCTTCCAGGGCCTCCACGGTCTTGAACCCGGTCCCGGTGATGTACGCCACGACCCGCTCGTCGCTACGGACCACGCCGGCCTCCCGCAGCTTCCGGAGGCAGGCCACGGTGACCCCGCCGGCCGTCTCGGCGAACAATCCCTCGGTCTCTGCCAGAAGTCGGATGCCGGCCACGATCTCCTCGTCGGAGGCGTCCTCGATGGCGCCGCCCGTCTCCCGCGCGGTGCGCACCGCGTAGTAGCCATCCGCCGGGTTGCCGATGGCCAGGGACTTGGCGATGGTCTCCGGCCGGACCGGACGGACCTGGTCGGCGCCGTCCTTGAACGCCCGGGCCACGGGAGAGCACCCCGTTGCCTGAGCGCCCGAGATCCGAACCGGCCGGTCCTCGATCAGGCCCACCGCGGCGAGCTGCCGGAACCCCTGGTTGATCTTGGTCAGCAGGGCCCCGGAGGCAATGGGGACGACCACGTGGTCGGGGAGCTCCCATCGGAGCTGCTCCGCGGTCTCGAACCCCAGCGTCTTGGATCCCTCGGCGTAGAACGGGCGGAGGTTGACGTTGACGAACGCCCACGGCAGGGACTCGGCCACCTCCGAGCACAGCCGGTTGACGTCGTCGTAGTTCCCCTTGACCGCCACGACGTTGGCCCCGAACGCCCCGGTGGCCACGATCTTGGCCCGCTCCAGGTCGTGCGGCACGAAGATGTAGGCGTTCAGCCCGGCCGCCGCGGCGTGGCCCGCCGTGGCGTTGGCCAGGTTCCCGGTCGAGGCGCACGCCACGGTGTCGAACCCGAACGACCGGGCCACGGTGGTGGCCACCGAAACCACCCGGTCCTTGAACGAGCCGGTGGGGTTGCCGGTGTCGTCCTTCAGCCACAGATCGGCGATGCCCAGCGCCTCCCCGAGGCGAACGGCACGCCGCATCGGCGTGAACCCCGCTCCCAGGTCGATCGGCTGCTGGGCGGGCGTGGGAAGGAGCGAGCGGTACCGCCACAGCGTCGTGGGGCCGTTCTCGATCTGCTCACGGGTGATCCGTCCGGCCAGCCCCTCCAGGTCATACGCGACTTCGAGCGGTCCGAAGCACGCCTCGCAGATCGAGAGCGGCTCGATCGGATACGTGCGGCCACATTCGCGGCAGACCAGACCGGTGACGTTCTCCCAACCGCCGTGCTGTTGGGCGCTCTCCGTCAAGGCGCTCCTCCGGGCTCGAGGGCTCCGCATGCTATCGGCTTGCGCCGGGCCACGTGTATCATCCCGCGGCGTGCTTCCGACCCCCACCGAATGGGTCGAGCGGAGAACCTTCCACTACCGCCGCTTCGACCCCACAGCCCTCGCCGATGCCAAACGGCAGCAGGGGCTGACGATCTCTGTCTGCATCCCGGCACTGAACGAGGAGGCCACCATCGGCGCGATCGTCGAGGCGATCCGTGGCGAGCTGGTGGAGAAGATCCCGCTCGTCGACGAGCTGGCGGTGATCGACTCCTCCTCGTCGGATGGGACCGCCGACGCGGCCAGAGACGCGGGGGCCATCGTTCACCAGGACCGATCGATCCTCCCCGAGGTCGAGCCGCTCGAGGGCAAGGGCGAGGCCCTGTGGAAGAGCCTGTTCGTGGTCCGGGGAGACATCATCCTGTGGCTCGACGCCGACATCCGGAACTTCGAGCCGCACTTCGTGGTCGGTCCCCTGGGCCCGCTGCTGACCGATCCGTCGATCTCGTACGTGAAGAGCTTCTTCCGCCGTCCGATCGACGGTGGGACGGGACGAACCTCGATGGAGGGCGGCCGCGTGACGGAGCTCGTGGCCCGGCCCCTCATCAACATGTTCTGGCCGCACCTGGCCGGCTTTATCCAGCCGCTGGCCGGCGAGTACGCCGGACGGCGCCAATTGCTGGAGCAGGTTCCGTTCTTCACCGGCTACGGCGTGGAGATCGGGTTGCTGATCGACATCGCCGAGCGGTTCGGTGTCGACGCCATGGCCCAGGTGGATACCGACACCCGGGTCCATCGGAACCGCCCGTTGCAGGAGCTCTCCCGCATGTCGTTCGCCGTGATGCAGGCCGCGTTCCGCCGGCTGTCTTCGGAGGGGCGGCTCGACCCCGAGACCGTCCGAGGGCTGGGCATGTACCAGTTCGCTGCCGAGGGGGAGGCGTACCGGATGGAGCCCAGCATCATCGAGGTCCGCGAGCGGCCCCCGGCCATCACGGTGGCGGGGTACGGCGCGAACCGGTGACCCGCCGCGGGTGAAGCGGGCGGCGGAGCATCTCTCCCGGCTGGCCCAGGAGCTTCATATCCGTGCGGTGTACGTGGACCTCGACGGGACGCTGCTGGGGCCGGGAGGATCGCTCTTCGCCGGGGCGGACGGAAGCGTGAGCTTCCGCGCCGCGCAGGCCGTCGGCGCCCTGCATCAGCACGAGGTGGCGGTCGTCCCGTTGTCCGGGCGGACCGAGCCACAGGTCCGGGAAGCCGCCCGGCTGCTGGGGGCGACGGGGTTCATCGCAGAGCTCGGAGGCATCACGTCCGACGGATCCGAAACCGTCCGCCGGTACGGCCGGTTCCGGGGCCCGGGCACGCCGTACGAGGCCATGGCCCGCAGCGGCGCGGCGGGCGTCCTGCTGGAGGCCTACCCCGGCCGCCTCGAGCCGCACAGTCCATGGGCACACCTGGAGCGGGAGTGCACGATGCTGTTCCGCGGGGAGGTCGACCCCGACGAGGCTCGTCACCTCCTGACCCGGGCGGGCTACGACCTCGTCCTGCATGACAACGGGATCACTCGCCGCTCGTTCCCCGACCTCACCACGTCGGAGACCCACCTGTACCACCTGGCACCCCCGGGGATCGGAAAGGCCGAGGCGGTGGCCGCCGACGTTCAGCGGCGTGGGCTGAGCGCCACGGAATCGGCGGCGGTCGGGGACTCGCCGTCCGATGCCGCCGTGGCTCCCCACGTCGGCGCGATGTTCATCGTGGCCAACGGAGCGTACGCGGTGGAGCGCGGCTCCCCGGCGGAGAACGTGTACGTCACCGACGCGTCCCACGGCGACGGCTTCGCGGAGGCGATGTTCGGCTTGCTGCCGGGCGGATGACCTAGGGAGAACCCGGCGAGATCGGGCCGGCCGGCCCGGGAACCGTGTTCGCCTCGCGGGCTTCGGTCTCCTCCGGCGTTTCCCGTCGCTTCGGTGATCCGAACACCGCTCGGATGGCATTCGACCACCACGATCCCCTGCGCTCCGTCGCTCGCACCGGCCGGCGAGCCTGCTCCACCCGTTCCGACGGAGGCGGGGGCTCGGCGCCGGCATCCGTGGCTGCGGTTCGGACCCTGGCCGCCACGCCTTCCGGCCCCGGTGGCGGCCATTGCATCCGGGTGTCCCACGCGTGCAGCAGCAGGATCTTCACGGTGGCCAGTGTCGGCACCGCCAGCAGCATGCCCCATAGTCCCAGCAGCGTTCCGCCGGCGAGCAGGCCGAGCATGACGGTCACCGGATGCAGCTGGACGGTCCGGGCCACGATGTTCGGGCTCATGATGTGGTTGTCGATCTGCTGCACGATGAGCAGCGCGACGGCCGATCCGACGGCCAGCGGCCACCCCGGCTCGAGGCTCAACAGCCCACCGCCGCTCTCTCCGGTGGTGAACGCGATGATGATGGCCACGATCCCTCCGATGAACGGACCGATCAGCGGGATGAGGTTGGTGATCCCGGCCACGAGCCCGACCACGGCCCAGAACGGCAGCCCGACGATGAACAGCGCGATGGCGGAGGACACGCCCACGAACAGCGACACGAGCAGCTGCCCGCGGAAGAACCCCCCGATGGCCTTGCCGATCCGCTGGAACAGCGCCTCGGCTTCCGCTCGGCGGTTGCTGGGGATCAGGGCTCGGATGCCGCGCTTGATCTTCGGGGCGTCCACCAGGAAGTAGAACGCCAGGATGGGTCCCAGGATGAACACGATGGCCAGATCGAACAGGCCACGGGTGAACGACAGCAGCCGCCCGAAGAAGTCGATCACGCCTTCACCGGTGGGGGTCGCGGCATCGCCGGTCACCGGCAGGTCGAATCGCTCCGCGAGGTCGCGCAGGCCGCCGGCTGCCCGGTCGATGATCTCCGGAGCCGACCGGGCGAACGATCGGATCTGATCCGCGACCACCGGGATCGTGAACGTGAGGACCGTAGCCAGGATGCCGCCCGCGATCAGGTAGGTGATCAGCGTCCCCAAGATCCTCGGCACGCCGCGGCGTTCCATCCGGGTGACGATCGGGTTCAGCAGATAGACGCCGATGAGCGCGACGACCAG
>DASZKM010000043.1:0-1884 GCA_035947055.1 Actinomycetota bacterium | reverse complement strand
GGCCGCACAACGCTCACGGCCCGCGACTCGGTCGCGGGCCGCGCGCACTCCGAAGCCCACGACTCGGTCGCGGGCCGCGCGGCCTCGCCGCCCGGCCGGACCGCCGCTTCCTCCCACGCCTTCGGGACGCCTCTCGGCACGGGAGGTTGCCCGATTCGCGACGCTCGTGGCTCTCCTGGCCATCTTCTTCGACGCCGCGCTGGGTCACGGGCTGACGTGGGAGAACGACCCCTACTGGTCGTACTGGATCACCAAGACATTCCTGATCGCCACCATCTTCGGCCTGGGAACGGCGTGGTTCGGGATCGGCGAAGGGCGGGGTGCGGCCATCACCGCCGTCCACACGGTGGTCCTGACCGTCTACTACTGGACGTTCTCTCCGATCGGGCTGCCTTCGTCTCCGGAGTGGCTGGACCTGGAGCACACCTGGATCACCGGCGTCCCGATCCATTTCGCCGTGATCTACCTGGGCTACCTGGTGGCGTTGTGGCTGTGGCGCCGCCGGGCCCGCGCCGTCGACGACGCTGACTCGCGGACCGTAGGCGTCACCGCGCTGGTGACCGCGCTGGCCGTCGTGGTGGTGGCCGGAGGGGCGGTCAGCTTGGCGCTGGGCGACTTCCCCGGCGTCACCTGGTTCCTGGTTCGCCTGCTGCTGACGGTTCCGTTCCTGTTGTGGTGGTGGGCGTGGGCGGGGCGCGACCGCGTGGGGGCGGTGATGGGCGGGCTGGTCCTGGCCCTGGTGTGGTCCACCTATGGCCATTTCCTTGGCCCGGCGGGATTGCCCGATACACCGCTCCGGATCTTCAGCACCAGTCCTCCGCCCGCGACCGTCGAGTTCCTCGATTACCGCCAGCTGTGGCTGATCAGCTTCCCGCTGGAGGCGGTGATCATGGCCGGGATCCTGCTGGTCGAGGCGATGCGGACCGGTGGGGCCGCCGTCCGCCGCCCACTCGGCGCCTTCGCCGTGATCGCTGCGGCTCTCTTCCTGATCGCTCCGACCAGCGAGCAGACGCTGGGCCAAGAGGGCGCGCGAGCCAGCCTGACGGCGAGCGGTTCCGTGATGGTGGAGACCGGAAGGTTCTACGAGGGCCCGTTTGCCCGGGGGACCGGCGACATCACGATCGAGGCCGAGGACCAGGGCAGCCGGGTCACGCCCTTGCCGCCGCAGGATGTCGTGTCGCTGGATGCCACGATCGAGACCGATGATGGGACGTTCGAGGTCACGGCCCAGGAGCCGATGGTAAGCGAGCCCACCGGGAAGCACACCACGTGGTGGGGTGTCGGACTCCACGTGGAGCACCACGGCGAGTCGGGGATCGGCTCCTCGAAGCTGCCTCCGATCACGTCCGAGGCTGCCGGGTTCGCCTTAGGTGATGTGGCCGTCGACGGCGACGTGGTCGCCGCCGGCGTGCCGGTGCACTTCATGACCGCGGAGAGCGGTCTGCCGGGGGGCGCCACGCTGGAGCTGGACGTGGGGAGCGAGGGACAGGTCGTCCCCGGGTTGCCCGACGGGCACCTGCGTGTCCTGTGGGCGGAGCACGAGGCCGACATCGAGAACCCATCGCCGGGCCGGTACCTGGGGGGCGGCGTGATCCTGCTGGCCTTCCTGATCTGGGCGTTCTACCTGGCCCGGCGAGAAGCGGCAGCGGGCTAACAACTCAGCGGGCGGCCCAAGCCACCACTGCCTCTCGCGTCTGATAGTTGAGGATCCGCTCTCGCGGGAACTGGGCCAGGGTCGCGGCGGCCAGGCCCAGCTCCAGGAATGCCAGCTCGTCCGGCCAGTGGGCGTCCGTGCCGATCGAGATCCACACGCCGGCATCACGGGCCACGGCCAGCAGCTCGACCTGCAGGTCCTGTCGATGCGGATGGGCGTCGATCTCCAGC
>DASZKM010000042.1:0-5258 GCA_035947055.1 Actinomycetota bacterium | reverse complement strand
GCCGAGGCCCGGCTGGGAGATGTCGCGGTGCGGGCCGCGTTGGGAACCGGTGCCGGCGTACGCATCGTTCCGGATGAAGCCGGCCTGTCCGATGGAGTAGGGGCGCTCCTTCGGTGGGCCGCCGCTCCGCCGAACCGAGGCTGACCCGCTACCCGCCGTGCGGGTGCGGCTGGGGGCGGCTCTCGTTCGTGGCGAACAGCAGGTCGCGATGACAGATGGGATCGCCGCACCGGTCGTTCTGACAGCAGGCGCACTCGTCGATCTTGCGGCCGCACACCACACACACGACGTGTTCGCCCCTCTCAGCCACCGTCATCCTCCCCGTGGTGGTGGGCTTCGTGCGCGGCACGCGCCGCCTCGAGGGCGTCCTCTTTCCTGAGGACCCCGACCAGCACGCCGTCGCCCGTGGTGATCACGGTGTGCGGGAGGTCGTGCCGTTCCAGGTACTCGGCCAGATCCGTGATGTCGACGTGGGGACGGAACGTGCTCGGCCCGGGCCGCATGACGTCCTCGACCCGGCGGTCCGCATCCTCACCGAGGTGCTCCTCCTGTAGCAGCCCCAGCACGACCCGCTGGTCGTTCACCACCACACACACATTCCATCCCGCCGCCGTCGCCCGCTCGGCGACATCGCCGAGACGGTCGTCGAGTGAGCAGGTCGGCGCGTCCGTGCGGGCCACCGTTCCCGCTTTCGGAAGGCCGGCGTCGCGGCCCTCGGTGGGGAGCCCCCAGGCCAGCCAGTTCTGCTTGCCGGCCGCGTAGTCGTAGACCTGGCCGAACCCGAGCGTCTCGAGCCGCCACGCGGCCCGCGGGCTGAGGTCTCAGGGATCGTCCCAGCAGTACACGATGACCGGCCGGCTGCGGTCCAGGCGCTTCGGAGCTTCCTCGTCAATCTCGCGCAGTGGAATGTTGACGGCTCCGGGAAGGTGCTCCTCCTCGTATTCCTCACGGGGGAGGACCTCGACCAGCTGGGCGCCTTCACGGGCCAGCTGTTGCACTTCGTCTCGGCCGATGTCTCGTGGCACGTCTCGACTCCCGAAAGCGTCGCATCTCAGGGTACTCCCGCGCCCTTGACGTTTCCCCCTTCGAACCGATTACCCTGCTGGGGACCCGCGGGGGTATAGATGGACCCTCGGCAGGAGGAAAGGAGGGATCATGGCCACGGCGCGCAGACGGAAGACCACGGCCAGAAAGACCACCCGCAAGAGCACCGGTCGCAAGACCGCCGGGCGAAAGAAGACCACCGCTCGAAAGTCCACCGCCCGACGGAAGACCACCACCCGCAGGAAGACGACCGGGGGCGGCCGCAAGAAGACCACCGGGCGGAAAAAGACCACCGCCCGCAAGTCCACCGGCCGCAAGAAGACCACCGCTCGTCGCAAGACCACCGGCGGCGGACGCAAGACGACCGGCCGGAAGAAGACCACCGCGCGCAAGAAGACGACCGCGCGCAAGAGTCCGGCCCGGAAGAAGACGACAGGAACCCGGCCCGAGACGCCGTCACCCGCTCCGGCTCCCAGTCCGTGGGGCGTGACGTCGGAGCCCACTCCATCGCCCAGCCCCTGGGGCGGCGGCGAGGAGCGTTCCCCGTGGCCCGGCACTCCCGGCGGGGCCGGCGGCGGCGAAGACGAGGAGCGCTGGCCGTACGGCGGCGGAGGCGGCTCGACCCCGTAACCGCCCACATCATCTGACCCACGCATCCGGCCCTTCGGGGCTGGATGCGCGTCCCCGGTCACGTGGAGATCGAGATCAACGCCGGCGAGGTCACCCTTCACGGCGACCTCGAGCTCTCCCCCAGCCGACTCGGCATCGTCGTGTTCGCCCACGGGACCGGCAGCAGCCGGTTCAGCCCGCGCAATCGCCTCGTCGCCGAAGCTCTTCGGGCCCGCGGACTGTCGACATTGCTGACGGATCTGCTGACCGACGCGGAAGAGGACGTCGACGTGGCGACGGCGCATCTCCGTTTCGACATCCCGCTGCTCGCCGAGCGCGTGGTGGCGGCCGTCGACTGGACCGCATCGGAGCCCCATACGACCGGATCGCCCATCGGGCTGTTCGGGGCCAGCACCGGCGCCGCGGCGGCGCTGGTTGCCGCCGCCCGGCGTACCGACGCGGTTGGCGCGGTGGTGTCGCGAGGTGGCCGGCCCGACCTCGTCCAGGACCTGGCCGATGTCCGGGCTCCCACCCTGCTCATCGTGGGCGGTGAGGACCACCAGGTCCTGAAGCTCAACCGGTCCGCGGCGGCGAGCCTTCGTGCGGAGGTGCGCCTGGCCGTGATTCCCGGGGCCACCCACCTGTTCGAGGAGCCCGGCGCGCTGGACGAGGTGGCGCGCCTGGCCGGCGATTGGTTCGTCCAGCACCTGTCAGGGGTGGGACCGACCCTACAGGGGTAAGTCAGTGGGGCGATGGCGACTGAAGCCGCCCTAGCCGACGACGTCCGCCTCTACCTGGAGGCGGCGGCTCGCGAGCCGCTGCTGACCAAGGAGGAGGAGGTCGAGCTGGCCATGGTCATCGAGCGCGGCAAGGAAGCGGAGGAGAAGCTCCAACTCGGCCGATACCGGGCCCAGAAGAGCATCCGCGAGGCCAGGGATCGGGTTCGGCGCGCCGAGTCCGCGCGCCAGCGGTTCATCCTCGCCAATCTTCGCCTGGTCGTGTCGGTGGCCCGCAAGTACCAGAACCAGGGCCTGCCGCTGCTCGACCTCATCCAGGAAGGAAACATCGGGCTCATGCGAGCCATCGAGCTGTTCGACTGGCGGCGCGGCTTCAAGTTCTCGACCTACGCCACCTGGTGGATCCGCCAGGCCATCACCCGGGCCATCGCCGACCGCGGACGGACCATCCGTCTTCCGGTCCACGTCGGGGACCGGATCCGAAAGGTGAAGGCCACGGCGTGGCGGATCAGTCAACGGACCGGCGAGGAACCGACACCGCAGCGGCTGGCCAAGGTACTGAAGCTCACACCGCGGGAGGTGGAGGAGGCTCTGGAGCTCGATCGCCTCCAGCCCGCATCGCTGCAGTCCCCGGTGGGCGAGGAAACCGAGCTCGGGGAGCTCCTGGAGGAAGCTGACTCCCAGGTCCCGCTGGAGGACGTCGAGGACGAGATCATCCGCCAGGAGATCGGCCAGACCATGGACGCGGTGCTCAACGAGCAGGAGCGTCGCGTGATCTCACTGCGCTACGGCCTGGGCAACGGCCAGCCGTTGTCCCTGCGCGAGACCGGGCGACTGGTCGGGCTGTCCGCCGAACGCGTCCGCCAGATCGAGCGCGAAGCCTTCGCCAAGCTCCGCGAGTCCGAGGTCATCGCCGCCGCTGCGGCGTTCTAGGCCCGGCTCCGGCCTTCCTCGACCACCCGGGCCGCGCCGCTTCCCGGGCTGAACACCGTTTCGTGACCGTCCGCCCACCGAACCCGGAACCGCGGGCTGGCCTGCCCCGAGATGACCTCCAGGATCTCGCCTTCTCGAGGAGGCGTCCCCACGTGCTCTGAGTCCACCAGGATCCGGTCGCCGACCTTGGCCTCCATGTCCCTACATCTACCCCGAGCCGCCGCCCGGAGGCAACGCGGAGGGCCATTCGGGCCGTCTCCGTGAGGGCTCAAGCCGACCCCCAATCCGCCGATACCCCTCACAGAGAGCAAGTTCCCCTCCCAAGGAGAGAAGAGATGGGCAAGAAGATCCTGCGGGTCGAAGGCCGATGGAAGGGCCGGCCGGTCCTGGCCGCCCTGGTCCGGACCTTCGTGTTCCTGTCCCTCATGGCCGCTTCCTTCGCCGTGGCCCTGGTCGTCAGCCGGGCCCTCCCGGCACCGGCTGGGGGCTTCCACACGGTGGCGTGGTGGGGAGCGGTGATGATCTCCTCGTTCGCGGCCCTGTTCTTCGTGGAGCGGGTCGTGCGGCGCTTGACCCCCCTGGCTGTCCTGCTGAAGCTCACCCTGACCTTCCCGGACCGGGCACCGTCTCGGTACCGACTGGCCCGGCAGACCGGCAACATCCGCGAGCTCCAGGTTCGCCTGGAACAGGCTCGCGAGCTCGGCGATGACGGCCTGGCCGAGGTGGCCTCGTCCATCCTGGCGCTGGCCACCGCGCTCAGCTCGCACGACCGGCTGACCCGAGGCCACTCCGAGCGGGTTCGGACGTTCACCGACATGCTGGCCGAAGAGCTGAAGCTGCCCACGCCTGGACAGGACAAGCTACGGTGGGCGGCCCTTCTGCACGACGTCGGGAAGCTGGAGATCCCCCAGAAGGTCCTGAACAAGGGCCGGCGACTGACGGCCCGGGAATGGGGCCTGATCAAGGCTCACCCGGAGACAGGCATGCGCTACCTCGGCCCCCTGGCCGCGTGGCTGGGCAACTGGGCCGTGACGGTCGAGCAGCACCACGAGCGGTACGACGGCAAGGGCTATCCGCATGGCCTGGCCGGCAACCAGATCTCGCTCGGCGCCCGGATCGTGGCGGTGGCCGACGCGTACGACACGATGACGTCCGCCCGACCCTACAAGAAGCCCATGAGCCCGGCGGCAGCCAGGCAGGAGCTTTCCCGGCACGCGGGTTCGCAGTTCGACCCGATCGTGGTCCGGGCGATGATGAACGTTTCCATCGGACGGCTGTGGTGGAGGGTGGGACTGCTCTCCTGGTTCGCGCAGCTTCCGTACATCGGCCAGCTGCCCGCGGTCATCAGCCGGGCGCTGGAAGCGGCGACGGTCGGTGCCCTTCGCACCGCGGCCGCCGCAGCGACGCTTGGTGTGGCCGGCGTCGCGGCCCCCATGGCGCGGGGCGCGAGCCTTCCCCCGGGGTCGGCGATCCCGGAGGCACATCAGTCGAACGAGGCTGGTGCTCGCCCCAGCGGAGGCGACAAGGACCGCAATGAACCGCCCCGTTCGGTGACGCCCCCACCCCCTCCCAAGGGCGCACCGCCCCCGGCTGACCACAACCCGGGCGGCGGAAGCGGCGGCGGGCGCGGTGGTGGAGGCGGCACGGAGACTCCTCCTGGCGGCGGAGGCACCGGCGGAGAAGAGCTTCCTCCTCCTCCTCCTCCTCCTGGAGGCGACGGTGGCGAAGGGAATCCTGGCGGCGGGACGGGCGGCGGAGGAACTCCTCCTCCCCCACCTCCACCTCCGGGCGGCGGCGGCGGTAATCCCGGCGGCGGCGGTAATCCCGGCGGCGGCGGTAATCCCGGCGGCGGCGGCGGTAATCCCGGCGGCGGCGGTAATCCCGGCGGCGGCGGCAACCCCGGCGGCGGCGGGGGCAACCCCGGCGCCGGCGGCG
>DASZKM010000041.1:0-4162 GCA_035947055.1 Actinomycetota bacterium | reverse complement strand
ACGACGCGCGACGCATGAAATTCCTCCGGTAGCTCCCCAGCCTCGACCGGTCCCGGGCGACGGATCGCTCGGTTGGGCATTTCCGACCGCGCGTGACGGCCTGAAAGTCCCTTTTATGCATTCGCTCCCGGATTGTCCGATCCCTGCCGCAATGTCGGAAAACAGCGAGCAGGAATCAACGGGCCCCCGGGATCGCATCTAAACTTGACGGTCTCGACCGCACGGCACGGGTGGGGATGTCATGTCGCTTGTGACGGAGCATCTTGAGGGGCGCGGGGTGCCGTTCGAGGTCATCCCGCACCGGCAGGCGTACACGTCGATCGACGAGGCCCGAGCCCTGGGGATCGCCGCCGACGAGGTGATCAAGACGATCGTGGTGCGGGCGGCGTCGGGGAACGCACTGGTTGCGGTCTGTGGCTATCGCCGACTGGACATGAGCCAGGTGCGAACCGCGGTGGACGACCACCACGCCCGGCTGGCGACGGAGGAGGAGCTGGCGGCGGACTTCCCTCAGTTCGAACTGGGTGCGCTTCCGCCCCTCGGCTCCCTGCTCGGGGTGCCTGTCTACGTCGATCCCGAGGTCATGGATCACAAGACCGTCGTGTTCGCCGCCGGGACGCAGACCGAATCGGTGAAGATGCAGACGGAGGATCTCTTCCGGGACGAGCCGGTGACGATCGCGCCGCTCTCCCGTCATCCCGAGGATGGCGAGAAGGAACTGATCGAATAGGTGACGCCAGGTCAGCTCAGCGCTTGCAGGCGATCACCCACTGGAAGGCCACTGGTTGGTCGTCTTCCAGGGTCGTCTCAACGGTGTCGATGAGGATCGCGAGGCCGGCGTCGGCGATGAGACGACGATTGGTCCGGTGGTCCCAGCTGCTCCAGTACATGGGCACGCCGAGCCAGTCTTCCTCGTAGGCGTCACCGCAGCTCGTGCCCAGGCTGGCGATCAGGCCGCCACCGGGCCGCAGCCACTGGGCCACCCGCCGGAGCACCTCTCCGTGCTCCTCGCGGGGGAGATGGATGATCGAGTAGAAGGCCGTCACGAGGTCGAACGACCCGGCCGGGAAGTTGACGCTGGCCATGTCGCCCTCGAGGAACCGGACGGACGGCAGCTCCCGGCGGGCGACGTCGAGGCTGCGGGGAGACACGTCGAGGCCGGTGACACGGAAGCCGGCGGCGGCCAGCATGGCGGTGGCGTGGCGGCCGGTCCCGCAACCGAGGTCGAGGGCGTCACCGGGCTTGAGCAGCCCCATCCTCGCCGCCCGCATGAGGTAGTGCTGCCGGCGGGCCGTGTCGCGTCCCGCCCAATCGGCGTAGCGACCGTGCATGCGGTCGAATCCGGCGCAGACAAGCTCCTTGGCGGTGAGCACGATGATCCTCCGGGTAACTCGGGGGTCCGGGACCAGTGCGTTCTGGTCTCATTCGCCTTTCTTCTGGCGAAACCCCGCGAAGAACCCGTGACGATTTCGCTACGTTCAGGGGGTCCGGGACTGAACGCGGATCGTCAGGCCGTCAGGTCTCCGACCTCTTCGAGGAACCGGCGGATCTCCGCCGCCCGGAAGCGGCGGTGGCCGCCGAGGGTCCGCACGGCCGAGATCTTCCCGGCGCGGGCCCAGCGGGTCACCGTCTTCGGGTTGACCCGGAACATGATCGCCACTTCGGCGGGGGTGAGGAGTTCGTTCTCGGCCATGGGTGCCTCCACGGTCAGGGAGAACGCCTTGTCCGCTCTCTTCCTGTTGGTATCGGCTCGTGAGCGCTCGCGCTTGAATGCGGAGTTTGCCCGGATCCGTTAGCCGGAATCGACAGATTCGCCGGAGGCGGAGTAGCGATCAGCCGGGCAGGCGGATGGTGGTCTCGGGTTCGCAGGTCCGGCAGGGGGCGAGGCCCTCTTCGACGGCCATCTCCGACGTCATGGTGCGCAGGCGGGGGTGGTCGTGGACGAGGTGGCAGTCGGGGCGGTGGAAGGCGGTCGAGCCGGCCAGGACCAGGCCGTCCTCGGCGCTGCCGGCGGGCACCCGGCCCTGCACCTCCACCAGGGTCTCGAGGATCCGGGTGAGGCCGGCGAGGTTCTGCTCGAGGCGGGCCCGTTCCGCTCGCTGGCTCTGCACGATGAAGAGCCCGATGCCGACGTTGACGAAGCACAGGCCGGCGATCCCGCCCGAGATCAGGTAGGGGAACTGCCGGGTGCTCAGGTCGTAGCTGGCCGCGCCGTTCCAGCCGACCCACACCAGGACGAATCCTGCCAGGCAGAACAACACTCCGAGTTGGTTGCCGAGCTTGGTCCGCTTGGGTTCCACAGTTCTCTCCTTCTCAGGCGGGAGTCCCCAGATAGCGCTCCCGCAGGCTGGCGTGGTCGGTTTCGGCGCCCGTCCCCCGGTGGACGATCTGGCCCCGTTCCAGGATCATCGCCCGGTCCGCATGGCTGAGCGCCGCCGTGCCTTGCTCGACGAGCACCACGGTGACGCCCTGGGCGTTGATCTGATCGATCATCGAGAAGACCGACTGGGTGATGGCCGGGGACAACCCCAGCGAGGCCTCGTCGATGAGCAGGAGCCGGGGGCTCGCCATGAGCGCCCGGCCGATGGCGAGCATCTGCTGTTCCCCGCCCGAAAGCGTGCCGGCCAGCTGGCCGCGGCGCGGGGCGAGCTGGGGGAAGATCCGCAGGACCCGCTCCCGGCTCTCGGCGACGTAGCTGGAGTCGTGACGGTGCATCCATGCGCCGAGCCGCAGATTGTGGTCGACCGACAGGCCGGGGAAGACCTGACGTCCCTCGGGAACGAGCGTGATGCCGAGGGCGACCCGCTCGGCGGCGGTGAGATCGGTGATGTCCTGCCCCGCAAAGGTGATCGATCCCCGGTCCGGGTGGAGCAGCCCGGCCAACATGGCCAGCGTCGTCGTCTTCCCGGCGCCGTTCAGACCCAGCAGGACCAGACGCTCCGCTTCGAGCACCTCGAACGACAGGTCCCGCAGCACCGGCGCGCTCCGGTGGTGCCCGGTGCCGTAGCTGACCTGCACGCCGTCCACGACGACCAGCGGTCGCAACGACTTCTCGGCACCCAGCAACCACGAGGGGACTTCGTCACCGAGGTAGGCCCGCACGACCTCCGGGTGGTTCCGCACCTCGTGGGGCTTCCCCTTGGCCAGGACCTCCCCGAAGTTCAGGCAGTACACGTAGTCGCACACGTCCGAGACGAACGGGACGTTGTGCTCGATCATCAGGATGGTGAGCCCGAACGTCCGGCGCAGCTCGAGCAGCATGGCCCCGAACGTGTCCGATTCCCCTGGGCCCAGGCCCGACGTCGGCTCGTCGAGGAGGACGAGGTCGGGGTCGGTCGCCAGCACGGCGGCGAGCTCCACCCGCTTGAGCACTCCGTAGGGAAGCCCGTCCACCTCCCGGTCCATGAGGTCGGAGAGCCCGAGGATCTCGGTCAGGGTTTCGGCTCGCTGCGACAGCCGCCGCTCGTCGGCGTACGTCGCCGGCAGCCCGAGCAGGCCGGCGGTGGCGGAGTAGCGGGCGGCGAGGTGTTCGGCGGCCAGCAGGTTGGTCCGTACCGTGGCGCCCCGGATGAGGCCGACGTTCTGGAAGGCGCGGGCCATCCCGGCGGCGGCCCGCTGATGGGCCGGATACCGGGTGACGTCGACGCCGCGGAACCGGACGCGGCCCTCGTCGGGCGGCCGGAATCCGTTGATGACATCGAAGAGCGTCGTCTTCCCGGCCCCGTTCGGGCCGATGATCCCGACGATCTCCATCTCGCTCACGGCGATGGAGACGTCGTACAGGGCCCGGATGCCACCGAAGTTGACCGTGCAGCCCTCGACCTCAAGCATGGGCTTTCACTCCATCGCTCGGGGCCGAGACCGGCGGCAACGGTTCCTCCGGGCGCGGCGACGGGCCCCGCAGCCAGCGCCCGAACGGTCGCAGCATCTCGCCGAACCCGCCCGGGTGGCGGGTCAGCGTGAAGATGAGGAGAAGCGGGCCGATCACGAGGGGGGCGAGATCGGCCGACAGGTCGGGCAGGACCGGGATGGCGTTGATGGCGCCGGCCAGCTGCAGCTTGTCGAAGAGGTAGTCGGTGAGGGAGAAGAACGCCGAGCCGACCACCACCCCGGCCCGGCTGCGCAGGCCTCCGACCACGGTCATGATCACGAACACCAGCGC
>DASZKM010000040.1:0-3024 GCA_035947055.1 Actinomycetota bacterium | reverse complement strand
GGGCATGCTGCCGGTGTTCAAGGAGACCGTGGAGGAGCTGTTCGCGGCGGGCTTGGTGAAGGTGGTCTTCGCCACCGAGACCCTGTCGCTGGGGATCAACATGCCGGCCCGGACCGTGGTCATCGAGAGCCTGTGGAAGTTCTCGGGGGAGCGGCACGAGCTCCTGACACCGGGGGAGTACACCCAGCTCACCGGCCGGGCCGGCATGTTGATCCCCAGCGACAGGGTCTCGGTGGCGAAGACCACCTTCACCAAGCCCGCCGCGAACAGCTCCTCCACGGTCTCCTTGAACACCGGCAGCATGCCCGCGTGATGGGCTGCTACCCCCACGGCCAGGGCCTCCCGGATCTCGAAGAACCCCAGGGCCGCGAGGTCGTCCTCGTCCATCCACGCCGTGCGCATGTCGGCGTACTCTCGGATCCGCTCCTCTTCCTGCCGATCCGTGAGCCGGATGCCGGCCGATGTCACCCATCGGACGCTCTGGTCGCATCCGGCCCGGGAGAACACGAAGTAGATGGCGGGGAGGACGTCTTCCTGGGACAGCCGCTCGACGACCTCTTCGCGCCGGGGGATGTACACGCGGCGGTGGCCTTCGCGCGGCCGGGAGATGCGCTGGACGTGCCGGCGGCCGTCCGAGCGGCCCCGGTACTCGCGGGCCCGGACCTCTCGCTGGGTTAGCGACACGACGTACGGGTTCGGCAGGAGGTCGCCGTGCTGCTCGATGTGCATGGGATGGAGCTGCGACCCCACCATGTACAGGTGCTCCAGCGGCACCGGGCGGCGCTCCTCGATGATGACCCGGGTGGTTCCCCGCAGCGTGGTCAGCCACTCGCCGAACTCCTCCGCATTCGAGACGGTGGCCGACAGGCACACCACCGACACCGACGGCGGGAGATGGATGAGGATCTCCTCCCACACCGCGCCGCGGTACGGATCCTGGAGGTAGTGGACCTCGTCCACGACCACCACGTCGAGGTTGTTCAGGGTCGAGCTGCGCTCGTAGAGCATGTTCCGCAGGATCTCGGTGGTCATCACCACCACGGGTGCCTCGCCGTTGATGCTGTTGTCGCCGGTGAGCAGGCCGACGCGGGCCGCGCCGTACCGGGCCACGAAGTCGCCGTACTTCTGATTCGACAGAGCCTTCAGGGGTGTCGTGTAGAAGGCCTTCCGGCCCTGTTCCAACGCCCGCTCGACCGCGTACTCGGCGACGACCGTCTTCCCCGAGCCGGTCGGCGCGGCGACCAGCACGGACTCCCCGGCCCCCAGGGCGTCGATGGCCTGGGCCTGGAACCGGTCCAGGGGGAACGGGTAGCGCTCGGCGAACGTGCTGGCGTCCATCAGGACGCGTCTTACCCGGCCCGCTGGATCAGCCCACGGAGGGCGGAGGTGAACCCGTCCGCATCTTCCAGGTTGGAGAGATGTCCGGCCCCATCGAGCACGATCATCTGCGCGTCCTTGATCGCTTCCGCCATGGCCTCGCTCATCGGTGGGGGGGTGAGCGTGTCGGCCGATCCCACGATCACCGTGGTCGGCACATCGATCTCAGTGAGGATGGGGCGGGAGTCGGGGCGCTCCCCCATGCCGAGCGCGGCTGCGGCGATGGCTTCGCCGGGCTGCCGGCGGATCATCTCCTTGACCCGCTTCCACAGGGCGGGGTCTGCCCCCTCGGTAAGCAGCGCCGGCGGATTCTCGGCGATGGCCCCGCTCCCCTGGCCCCGGGCCTTCTCGGCCACGGCTCGGCGTCGCTCCCTGCCGGCATCATCGTCGGGCTCCGCCCGCGTATCGGCCAGCGCCAAGCCGGCGATCCGGTCCCGGTGCCGGCGCCACAGGGAGAACGCCACGTAGCCGCCGATCGACAGCCCGCACACCACGGCCCGCTCGGCCCCGGCCCGGTCCAGCTCCCCGGCCAGGAAGTCCGCCGCGGCATCCATGGTCATGATGTCGCCGGCAGGCGCAGTTCCTCCGAACCCGGGAAGGGACGGTGCCAGGACGTCGACGTCACCGCCCAGGGCCTCGACCTGGCCGTCCCACATGGATGCATCCACGGGCCAGGCATGGACCAGCAGGAGCGTCGTCACGGAGCCACCACCTCCAGGGCGCCGGGCTCGACGGTGAACGTGGCGGGCAGGGGTCCCAGCCGCTCCCCGTCCGCGTAGGCCTCGAAGGGCCGGTCGGCGGACAGCACCGCCCGGCGTCCCCGCATGGTCTGGACCTTGGGGTGCGCGACGTGGGTCCCCTTGAACACCTTGGGGAACGTCCGCAGGAAGTCGGGCTTCGAGAATGCGCCGACCACACACAGGTCGAGCAGGCCGTCGTCCACCTCGGCGTCGGGAACGATCCGCATCCCGCCGCCGTATGAGGGAGCGTTCCCCACGGCAACCATCCAGGCCGGACCACGAATAGTTCGCCCGTCGACGTCGATGGTGAACCTCGCCATGCGGAACCGAACCAGCGTCCGCAGCATGGCGGCCACGTACCGAGGGGTCCCGCTCAGACGGGTCAGCGAGTTCGCGTATTCGTTGCCCTCGGAGTCGAACCCCGCTCCGCCGACGCAGACGAATCGCCGGTCCCATCCCTCGCCCCGGGCGTGTACGACGTCGATCCGCTTCGTCGCTCCGTCCAGCAGTAGCCGGAGGGAAGCCAGCGGGCGGCGGGGTTCGAGTCCCAACGACCGGGCGAAGTCATTCCCCGACCCCGCCGGCACGACCGCTAGAGCGGTTCGGGTTCCGACCACGCCATTGGCGCACGCCCCCACCTGCCCGTCGCCACCAACCGCCATCACCGCGCCGGCCCCCGCGCCGGCGGCCTCCCGCGACGCTTCCTCGGCGTGATGCGCATCGCGGCTCACCACGAACTGGTGGTCGACGCCGAGTCTGGTCAAGCCCTCTTCCAGATAGGGGATCAGGCGCCGGGCCCGTCCAGCGCCCGCAGCGGGATTGGCGACGACCGTGACCGGCTCCACCGGATCTAGGGAGTGGGGAACGTCCCCGGAACGCCCGGAGCGCCGGGTGCTCCCGGGATCCC
>DASZKM010000039.1:0-7263 GCA_035947055.1 Actinomycetota bacterium | reverse complement strand
GCCCGGTCCCACGGGCACCCATCGGGCGCCCGCAGGCGAGCCACCACGCGAACCAGGTCCAGGAGGCGGGAGCCGCCGCGGCCGGTCGGGACCGGCCCGGTGGGTACGTGACTCAGGGGATCGGGCGTTCCGCGGGGTTCGCTCCGCACACGGCGGATTCTACGGACTAGGTGGAGACGGCTGAGCGGTCCTCGCTGGTGGCGGCCTCGCGCACGTGGCGCAGCAGCGAGGGGATCTCGTCGGCCGGTGACGGCCGGCCCAGCAGGTACCCCTGGGCCTTGTCGCACCCGTGCTGGCGGAGGAACGCCAGCTGGATCCCGGTCTCGACCCCCTCCGCGGTGACCTCGACGTCGAGGTTGTGAGCGATCGAGATGAGCCCGGCGACGATGGGGCCCTCGTCGGACTCGCTGGTGATGTCCATGATGAACGACCGGTCGATCTTGATGCGGTTCACGGTCATGGCCTGCAACCGGCTGAGCACCGAGTACCCGATCCCGAAGTCGTCGATGGCCACCTGCACGCCGTGCTCCCGGAGCTCGCGGATGACCCGGCCCGTCTCCTCCGGCTCCTGTCCGGTGACCATCTCGCTGACCTCGATCTCCAGCACGGAGGGGTCCATGCGCTCCTGCTCCAGCGCCCGGTTGACCTCGTCGGCCAGGCCAGGGTGGCGGAAGGTGCGGTTGGACATGTTGACCGCGATCCGCAGCGGGGGAACGCCACGGTCCAGCCACATCCGAGCCTGCGACACCGCCTCGTGCAGGACCCACATGTCGACGTTGACGATGAGGCCCGTCTCCTCGGCCACGGGCAGGAACTGGTCCGGGCTCAGGAAGCCGCGGGAGGGGTGCTGCCATCGGACCAGCGCCTCGACCCCCACCATCCGGCTGGACCGGAGGTCCACCAGCGGCTGGTAGAAAACACGGAGGTCCCCTCGAGCGATCGCATCGTGCAGCTCCGTCTCCAGCGAGAGGCGCTCGTATGCCTTGGCGGTCATCCCGGTGGCGTACACCACGTAGGCGTCACGCCCCTTGTCCTTGGCGCCGTGCATGGCGGCGTCGGCCCCTCGGAACAACGCGTCGAGCGTGAACGCGTGGTCCGGATAGACCGCGATCCCGGTGCTCGGGGTGACGAACACCTCATGGCCATCGAGCACGAACGGCTGTGAGAACGTCTCCCGGAGCTTGGCGGCAACCGCCGTCGCTCCCTGGACGCTGTCCACTTCGGGGAGCAGGACCCCGAACTCGTCGCCGCCGGTCCGCGCCACGGTGTCGGATGCCCGCACCGAATCGGACAGCCTCGTGCCGACCTGCTTGAGCAGCTCGTCGCCCGATGCATGACCGAGGCTCTCATTCACCCGCTTGAACTGGTCGATGTCCAGGAACAACATCGCGAACCGGCCCCCATGCCGGTCCGCCCAGGCCACCGCGCGTTCGGCCCGGTCCCGGAGCAGCAGGTGGTTCGGAAGCCCGGTGAGCTCGTCGTGGAACGCCTGGCGGCGAACCTCATCCAGGAGGCGGACGTTCTCAAGGGCGGTGCCGGCCTGGTCGGCCAGGCCGTGCAGCTGCTCGCTGAGGTGCGTGTCCAGCTGGAGCGGATACGCCTCGTGGGTGGCGGCCACAACCACCCCCACCACCGAGCCCTGGATGACGATGGGACACGCCGCCACCGAGGTGATGTCGAACCGTTCGAGCAGCTCCCGGATGAACTGGTCCTTGTTTCCGGAGTAGTAGGAGCGCGCCCCGGGACGCTTGAGGAAGTCGGCCACCTCCGGGGAATCCTCGGGCCGGATGGCCAGCTGCCGAAGCTCGCGCTCCACGTCCGGTGCCCATCCGGTCGCTCCCCGAACCGAGAAGGTCTGGGCTTCCTGGTTGTAGAGCATGACCGTGCTGCGGTCCGCACCCGTCACCGACGGAAGGGCCGAGGCCACCTGCTCGCACACCTCGTCCGCGCTGCGGGCCCGGGCCAGGGACCTGGCCAGCCGGAGCAGCGCCACCGCGGTCTCCCGCTGCTGGTGCATCTCCTCGACGGCCGCGCCCAGCTGCTCCTGGATCTGCGCGACACGAGGGTTGACTCGCTTGGCGGGGCGAGCATCCTTGCGGCCGTTGCCGCGCTCGCTCCTGCGCCGGAACAGCCCCCGCACGCGCGGCGGTCCGGCCGAGAAGGACATGGCGGGAGGAACGCTCTCGCCTGAGCGAGTCGGGTTCCGGGCCTCGTCCCGGGCGTCGTCCGTCGAATCCCCCATGGGCCTCCTGGCTGTTCATCGGCCTTGGGGGCAGCCCGATTGAGGATGGAGGGAGGCCGGAGGCTACGGGGCCAGCTGAGGGGACCGCCGGGGGGCGGGGCTGGTGGAGCGGCGCTCGATCACGGTGCCGCTGCCCTCGTCGAAGAAGCCGTACCGAGGGTTGACCTGGATCTCGGCAAGCCCCACCCGCTCCACGAGCCAATCGGTGAACACGCGGCCGCGCAGCTCACCGAGAAGCTGGGGGCGGACCGCCTCGAAGGGCTGGACCTGCCGGTCGATGACGTGGATCACGTGAAAGCCGAACTCGGTCTGGACGGGGCCCACGATCTCGCCGGGCTTGGCCTCCACCAGCGCCCGAGCGAAAGGCTGAACGAAGGCCGAGGCGGGCCGGGTTCCCAGGTCCCCGCCGCCCCGGGCCGAGCCGGGATCCTGGGAGAACTGCCGGGCCAGATCGCCGAAGTTCGCCGGGGTCGCTTCCTGCACGATCCGCTGCGCTTCCTCTTGGGTCTCAACGAGGATGTGGGCCGCGTGGACCTCGGCGAAGTCGGCTTCCCGCTCCGCGTACGCCTCGCGCAGCCGGTCCTCCGACAGACGCTCCGCCACCACCGACTCCGCCACCCGTTGCCGCAACAGCTGCTGCTCGAGCAATGTCCGGACGTCCTCCTCGCTGACCCCGGACTGCCGAAGCTGCCGCTCGAACGCGTCCTGCCCACCCACCTGGGTGATCTGTTGCTGAAGCAGCGCCCCTACCCGCCCGGGCGGCACGGCGATGTCCCGGTCCTCGGCATACTCGGTGACCAGCTCCTGGTGGATCAGGAATGTCAGGTACTGGCGGGCCAGCTCCTTCTGCTGAAGCTCTCCCTGCTCGCCGGTGGCCAGCTGCTGGGCGAACCGCGGATCGGCCAGAAGGAAGTCGAGCTCTCGGGTGAACCGGTCCTCGTTGATCTTCCGCCCGTTGACCACCGCGGCCGCCGTGTCGAACAGGTTCCCGCACCCGGTGAGCAGGACACAGAGGCTGGCAACGACAGGGAGGGAGCGCCGCACGACAGCGGATTCTAGTGGCGGACGCGACCGGCGACCCGTCTAATCGAGCGTCTCGAGCCTGAAGCGGATCCATGACGGCAGGCCCGGGCCCAGGTCCTTGGGCTCCGGCGCCAGGTTCAGTGTCTTGGTAGCGGCGTGATACGTGGCCTCGGCAGGCAAGAGATCCTCGGGCGCCAGCTCCAGCGGCCGGATCCGCACCTGGCTGCGGAACGTCGTGACCTCCTCCACACCCAGAGCGCGGCACGTGATCCGGAGACGAGCCAGCTCGAGCAGCGTCTCCGCTTCGAGGGGAATCGGTCCGAACCGGTCCTCGGCCTCCTCCCGGACCGACGCCAGCTCCTCCTCCCGTTGCGCCGAGGCGATCCGGCGGTAGAGCTCGAGCCGCAGCCGCTCCTGGCCCAGGTACTCGACCGGAAGGAAGGCGCGGACGGGGAGATCGATCCGCATCTCTCGCTCCTCGGGGATCGGCTCGCCCTTCATCTCCGCTACCTGCTCGCCTAGCAGCCGTGCGTACGTGTCGAACCCCACCGCCGCGATGTGCCCGGACTGCTCGGCGCCCAGCAGATTGCCGGCGCCCCGGATCTCCAGGTCCCGCATGGCCACCTGGAACCCGGAGCCCAGGGCCGTCAGACGGCTGATGGCGGCCAGGCGTTGGTGCGCCTCGTCGCTCAACCCAGGGCCTTCTTCTCCCGCCCGCCCCGGGAAGAACAGGTACGCGAACGCACGCGAGGCCGAGCGCCCGACCCGTCCCCGAAGCTGGTACAGCTGCGACAGCCCCATCCGGTCGGCGCGGTCGACGATCAGTGTGTTGGCCGTGGGGATGTCGAGTCCCGACTCGATGATGGTCGTCGACACCAGCACGTCGGTCTCCCCGTTCCAGAACGCGACCATGGCTTTCTCCAGCCGCGACTCGTCCATCTGACCGTGGGCGATCCCCACCCGCGCTTCGGGAACCTTCTGGGCCAGCCACGCGCCGAACCGATCGATCCCCCGGACCTCGCGACGAACCCAGAACACCTGGCCACCGCGACGGAGCTCACGGCGAACCGCGCCGAGCGCCACGCCTTCCTCGAACGGGCCCACGTACGTGAGCACCGGCTGGCGGTCCTCGGGAGGGGTGTCCACGACGCTCATCTCCCGGACCCCGGACAAGGCCATCTCCAGCGTTCGAGGGATGGGCGTGGCGCTCATGGTCAGCACGTCAACGCCCACCCGGAACTGCTTCAGCCGCTCCTTGTGGGCCACGCCGAACCGCTGCTCCTCGTCGACGACCAGCAGGCCGAGGTCCTTGAACCGGACGTCGCGCGACAGCAACCGGTGCGTCCCGATGACCACGTCGACCTTGCCCTCGGCCGCGTCGCGAAGCACCTGGTCCTGTTCCTTCTGGGGGAGGAACCGGGACAGCATCTCGACTCGGACGGGGAACGGCGCGTACCGCTCCGAGAACGTGACGTGGTGCTGCTCGGCCAGCAGCGTGGTGGGCACCAGGATGGCCACCTGCTTGCCGTCCATCACCGCCTTGAACGCGGCCCGGACCGCGATCTCCGTCTTGCCGTAGCCGACGTCACCGCAGAGCAGACGGTCCATGGGGACGGGTTGCTCCATGCTCCGCTTGACCTCGTGGATGGCCGTCAGCTGATCCGCCGTCTCGGCGTGGGGGAATGCGTCTTCCAGCTCCCGCTGCCACGGCGTGTCGGTGCCGAACGAGTGGCCCTTCGCGGCCATGCGCGCCGCGTACAGCCGGACCAGCTCACCGGCCATGTCTCGGACCGCGCGGCGAACGCGGGCCTTGGCCCGTGGCCAGTCGCTCGAACCCAGTCGGTGGAGGCGGGGCTGCTCCCCGCCGGCGTACCGGGCCACGACGTCGAGCTGGTCCGCCGGGACGTACAGCTTGTCGCCCTCCGCGTACTCCAGCAGCAGGTAGTCGCGTTCGGCGCCGGCCACGCTTCGTCGGACCATCCCCAGGTACCGCCCAACCCCGTGCACCGCATGGACGGCGTGGTCGCCGGGCGACAGCTCGGCGGCGAACGCCGCGGCGGGGCGGCCGGACAGCCGGGGGGTTCGGTGGGCGCGCCGCCGCCGGCCGAACAGGTCGTCTTCCCCGATCACCGCAACCCGGCCTTCGGGGAACACGAACCCTTCCAGCAACCCGGAGACCTCGGCGAGCTCGGGGCGAACATCGGCTCGCTCCAGGACCTCGACGGCTCGTTCGAGCGACCCCCGGCCGGCCGCGGTCACCGCGACGCGGTAGCCGTCGCGCTGAAGACTGGCGGCCCGTTCGGCGAGCTGCGCGCTGGGCAACCCACCCCACCCGTGGATGCCGAGATCCACGCCTTCGGCGAACTCGGTGAGGTCGATCCGGTCCCGCTTCCCCACGGCCTCCTCGAAGCGGGCCAGCGGCAATCGTCCCGTCCATCCCGTGGCGTCGGCCAGGGCCCCGGCTTCTCGAACCACGTCGTTCGCGCGGTCCTGGGTTCGGCGCACCGATGACACGACGACCCAGGCGTTGGCCGGGAGGAGATCGGACAGGACCGGGAGGTCATCGAACAGCACGGGGATCGCTTGCTCCATCCCTTCGAACAGGAGGCTGTCGGAGAGCCGCTCCAGGACGTCGCGGAGGCGGCCCTTGTGGTCGGGCAGCGCCCGTCGAGCGCGGTCGCGGGTGTCCTCGTTGGGGAGCAGCTCGCGGACGGGGTGAACCTCTACAGGGTCCGCCGGTCCGGTGGAGGTCTGTGTCCCCGTCGAGAAGGCGCGGAGCCGCTCCACCTCGTCGCCGAGGTACTCGAGGCGAACCGGATGGTCGGCGGTTCCGGGGTACACATCGACGATCCCCCCGCGCACCGCGAACTCGCCTCGGTGCAGGACGACCTCCGAACGGACGTATCCAAGCGAGACCAAACGCTCCGCCAAGGCATCCGGCGCGATCTCCATCCCCGCCTCGACCGTCAGGAGATCCCCGCCCCCGAGGGTGGGGACCAGCCGCTGCAGCGCCGCGGCCACCGGAGCCACGACCACGAACGCGCCGGCCTCGTGCCGGGCCCGCCGAGCCGCGGCCCACCGCCGGGCGGCGACCTCGGCGCCCGGGCTGATCCCCTCGACGGGCAGCGCCTCCCACGCGGGAAACAGCGCCACGCGCTCGGGGCCCAGGAAGGCGGCGGTCCCTTCCGCCAAGGCCTCGGCTTCAAGGGGACCTGGGGTGACCACCAGGACGGAGGCGTCCAGGGCCCGGGCCAGCGCGGCGGCCACGTACGGGTGCGCGGGGACCTCCGCCCGGGCCAGGCGGTCCCCGCTTCGAGCGAGCAGACCCTGCACGGCCCCGGCCTCGACGATCGGTTCGAGCAGCTTCTCCATCACGCAGCACGAAGAGGCCGCGGTCCGTGGGACCCGGCCCCTCTCCTTTCGTGTTCGGTTGGCGCCCGCGTATCCGAGCGCCGGCTCGATTATCGCCCGCGGAACGGTTTCCGTGCCCTCGTGCCGATAATCAGTGCGATGGCCCGTCTCCGGATGGTTGCGCTGCTCGCGGCCGTGCTCGTGCCGGCCGTCTCCCCCGGTTCCCCCGCCGCGGCAGCTCCCCCTCCCGGCTCAAGCTGCCCGCTGTTCCCCAAGAACAACGTGTGGCACTCCGACGTCCGCTCGCTCCCCAAGCATCCCCGGAGCGATGCCTGGATCAGGGCGATGGGGGGCCCCAACCAGCTCCTCCATCCCGACTTCGGGCCGTCCGACGATCCGGCGGAACCGTATGGGATTCCCTTCAACGTGGAGGGACCGGCGCACGCCAAGGTCTCGGTGTCGTTCCAGTACACCGAGGAGAGCGACCCCGGCCCGTATCCGGTCGACGACTCCTCATGGGTGGAGAACGGCAGCGACCGGCACGTCCTGGTGCTCCAGGACTGCCGGCTGTACGAGCTGTTCGACTTCGACTGGAACGGCGGAAACCCGACGGCGGGCTCCGGGGCGATCTGGGACCTGCGCTCGAA